>NZ_CDWWXA010000221.1:0-4717 GCF_977971845.1 Frankia sp. CeCAU1
CTTCCAGCCCCGCCCGCCCGTTGACCGCCGCCCGCGTCACCGTCCAGGGAGACACCACACGTGATCACGAATCCTCCGCAGCAGAAGCATCTCGGCCGCCGCACCTACGCCCGTCCCGCCACCCGCACCGTCGCCGGCAGTGAGCACCAGCTGTGGCTGGCCCACCACCTCACCCCCCGGGACCGGTGGATCACCCGAATGCTGCACGAGCACCGGGTCCTGACCACCCACCAGATCGTCGAACTCGGCTGGACCAGCCGCCGCGCGGCGAACCTGCGCCTGCTGGAGCTCTACCGCTGGCGCGTCCTCGACCGGTTCCAACCGCTGGTGCCCTCCGGGCTGGCGCCCATGCATTACATCCTCGACGTCGCCGGCGCGGCCGTGCTGGCGCATGAGGACGGCCTGGACCCGAAGAAGATCGGCTACCAGCATGATCGGGCGAAGGGCATCGCCCATTCCCTGCACCTGGCGCATCGGGTCGCGGTCAACGGCATGTTCACCCGCCTTATCCACCACGCCCGCCAGCCCGGCGCCGCGGGCACGCTGACCGCCTGGTGGCCGGAAGAACGCTGCGCCCGGCATTTCGGCGACATCGTCCGCCCCGATGCCTTCGGACGCTGGACGGCCCGCGGCGGCACCGTGGTCGAGTGGTTCCTGGAACTGGACTACGGCACCGAACCCCTGCACCGTGTCACCGCCAAGCTCGCCGCCTACCAGCAGCTCGCCACCAGCACCAGAATCGCTACCCCGATCCTGCTGTGGACCACCACCGCCCGCCGGGAGGCCCGGCTACGCGCAGCGATGGCGCAGACGCTGCACAACCTCGACCGACCCGAGCTGGTGCCGGTCGCGACCACCGCGGCCGACCTCACCCCACCCGATCAACATCTCGACCCCACCCCGGCCCGCTGGCTTCCCCTGACCACGACCCGGCCCGGCCGGCTCGGCCTGGACCAGCTCCCCGACGTCCCGCCGCACCTGCGCCCCACCGCCCGCCAGGATGACACCGCTGGCCCGTCGGACCCATCCGGCCGGCTGCACCCGCCGGACCCGATGCCACCCACCAGTCTGCATCCCGCGGCCTAATGGGACCACGCCCATCCGTGCTGATGGTGTCTGCCCGCCGGTCTTGCGGCCGGCGGGCAAGGCACCGCCGGCGCGGGAGAAGACCCACTCCGACCGGGTCTCCGGACGGTCGGGACGCCGGCAGCCCCGTATCAGAGTGACGGGGCATGTACGGCGCCACCACCCGCCGCACCGGCCCGAGAAGAAAGGGAGACGGCCGCGGATGGTCGGGACGACGCTCGCCCCGCATGAACAAGTAGAGGCCCGACACCGGCCAGGGCATGACCCGGCCCGGTCGGGCACGGGGATCACGAGAGAGGACTGTGCTGTGAACGCTGACACTTGGACGCTCGTCGAGGACATCACTAGCCGCGTGCAGCGCGCCGTGCGCGCCGGGGACTACCCCGCCATCCTGGGCCTGCAGGGCGACCGGAACCTGTTCCTCAGCGATTACCCCTACCTGACCAGTTGGGCGACCGCCCTCGCGTTCGAGATCCGGGCCGCCGCCACCGCGAAGGCCATCCACACCCACCGCTGGGTTCTCGCCGTCCCCCAGGTCTGGTACGACGACGGCGAGATCATCCAGGCCCGGCCGCTGTACACCGCACCGCTCCAACCCGGCGAGACCGAGACGATCAGCTGGATGAGCTATGACGCCACCGACGGGGTCGACTACGGCCGCGTCGAGTTTGCGCGCCGCCCGGACGGCCAGCCCGTCTTCGACGACCTCGAATACTTCACCAGCCCCGTCCAGCCCCTGCCCCGCCACCCCGGCGGCGCCCTACACCGCCTCCTGGTCGCCGACATCGACCTCAGCGAGATCACCCCATCCCTGCCCACGCGACGCTGACCACACGCACACCTCAGACCGCAAGCACGGACAGTGTCGGCGGGTGGGCAGGTGTAGCGACGCTGATCATGCTCCTGGCCGACGAGGAGATCGCCGTTCATTTCAATCACCCGTCGGCTGGCCACGTTGTGCCGCCGCACGGTGAGCACCGCCGAGTGAACAGCGGTCCCGTTCAGTGGCGGAAGGCAGCCGCAACCATGGAATCTCCATGTAGGCACGCACCCAGAGGCTGGGGTCAGGTGGTTCTTCGACGGCCTCGACCTCGTCGAACTCGGGCCTCCTCTCGACCGTGCAGACGGGGACGAAAGCTCCCTCGCCGCCGACACGGTCGTGGCCTGCTCGCCGGGGGAACGGGGCGGGGGCATGCCGAGACCGACAACAACCCGAGCTAGTTAGGTTAGGCTAACTTTCATGACCATGGGGAAGGTGTCCGCGGCGGAACTGGACGAGGTGTCCTCGACACTGCTCACCCCGCTGTACGGGCGTGCGCACGCACAACGCTTCGCACCAAAGGCCCGGTTCACTGATCCGATGGCCGCCCAGCTTCTGCAGGCCGTCGCGTTCGACGACAGTCGAGTACTGTCCGACCGATCCAACAGTGGCGGCACGATCTGGCGTTCCCTCGTCCTGGACGAGCTGACCGTGACATTCGCCCGCCGCCACGACCGGCCGGCGATCGTCACGGTCGGCGTGGGGCTGTGCACCCGCCTCTACCGTCTGGCCGGGCAGGTTCCCGACTCCGCGAGCTGGGTCGGTATCGACTCGCCGGAGGTCATCGACATCCGCCGGCGGCTGCTACCCGACGAACCGATGACGCTCGGCGCCGCGTCCGCCACCGAACCCGGCTGGCTCGACACGTTCGACCTGGCCGGACGGCCGGTACTCCTGATCGCAGAAGGTGTGATCATGTACTTCGGCGAGGCGGGATTGCGGACCTTCCTCACCGAGGCCTTGCGCGCCAGTGCCGGCACCGAACTCGTCGCCGACTACTTCCACCCCCGCATCGCCCACAGCGACCGCCACCCGATCGTCAAGGCCACCGGCGCACGGTTCCGCTCCGGTGCCCGCGACGGAGCGGCACTGGCACACCTCGTCCCCGGCTGGACCCTGGTGGACGAGCACCCCGTCATGGAACGCATAAGCCCCGCCCACCGCCTGGCAGCCACAGCGTTCCGACTCGCAAGCCTCGGTGGCCGGCCCTACGCCGTCGCCCACCTCCGCGCAGCGCCCTGACCCCGCGCTCACAGTGCATCTGTTCCCGGGACAGGCACTCTCACCCCGCAACGCATCGACGATCAGCTCGTGCCGGACGGGGCCGGGAGGAGTGTCAGCTCCCCGCATCGGTAGGCTGCCGCCCGTGGTGGAGTTGAGTGACGCCGAGCTGGACGCTCTGGTCGAACGTGCCGTCGTCGACGCCTACGGCGAGGACGAACAGCTCACAGCCTTCCACGCAATGATCGAAGACAGTCTCGCGGTTCCCTTCCAGACCACCGTCCTGGGTGTGGAGGTGACCGTCACGGGGATCGATCTGCTGCCTGGGAGCGGCATCGTGGCGATCTGCGTACGTGGGAGGCACCGCCAGGCGATCGGCATCCTGGACCTGCCGCTACCCACCCCGCCCCCGGCAGGGGCGGAATGGATCCACGCCTACCGGCACTGGGCGCCCTGACAACGCGACGACACAGGCAGGCTGAACGGTGTCCGAATACCAGTACTACGAATTCCTGGCCCTCGACCGCCCCCTGAACGAACGGCAACAGGCCGAGGTCCGGGCACTATCCACCCGGGCCCGCATCACCGCCACCCGTTTCACCAACGAATACCACTGGGGCAACTTCTCCGGCGATCCACACACAATGATGGAGCGCTACTACGACGCCCATCTCTACCTCGCCAACTGGGGCACCCACCGTCTCATGCTCCGCCTGCCCCGCACCATGCTCGACCTCACCGTCGCCGAGCGGTACTGCGTTGACCCGCACGTCACCGCCTGGACCACCCGGCAGCATCTTCTCCTTGACCTGACCAGCGACAACGAGGGCGAGGACTGGGTCGAAGACGCCGAGGACTCGCTGTCGGCGATCGTCGGCGTCCGCGCCGAACTCGCCGCCGGTGACCTACGCCCGCTCTATCTGGCCTGGCTGGCCGGCTACGGAACCTGGGAACGCGACGAGAACGCCTTCGGCGACGAGGAAGAGAACGACCTCGAACCGCCTGTACCCGCCGGGCTGGACACCCTCACCGCGCCTCAGCGGGCCTTGGCGGACTTCCTCCGCCTCGACGCCGACCTGCTCGCCAGCGCGGCTCAGGCCAGCCCACCCATACCACCGGTCAAGGAAGACCCCCGCGCACTGGGCAGATGGATCAAGGGTCTTCCCTCCCGCGACAAGGACACGCTCCTCCTCCATATCGCGCAGGGCCACGGCACCCGAGTTCAGGCGGAGATGCTGCGACGCTTCCGCGGCGAACCCGACAGCGACAGAAACGACCACCCTCGACGCACCGTCGCCCAACTGCTGGACACCGCCGCGGGTATCCGCCAGGAACGCCACCGGCGCACCGAGGCCGCACGCACCGAGTAGAAGACCCATGACACCCAAGCATGGCGACTCGGGAAACAATTCATAAATCATCTAATGGGATATTTATTGCGCCCTTTTTTATCGTCGACACAGACCTGTAGCGACATCACCCGAAGGCCGTGAGATGGAAAGGATCATTGTTTCTTGGATGGCTGTGGTGTCCCATCCAAAGATTCTACAGGGTCCGTGTTGACGGTGAAACCGAGGTGTGTGTAGGAGC
>NZ_CDWWXA010000222.1:0-677 GCF_977971845.1 Frankia sp. CeCAU1
ACCCTAATGGTCAAGTGCTCACGCCACGATCAGCGGGCACGACATCCCATCTGTGGTCCGCTCTCCCGACCACCGGCAGGGGCACGGTCTGACCTTAGGACTCGTCCTGCGTCCAGGGGCCTCGAGTGCTCACCTGCTGGCGGCTACCGGAACCGAGCCTGCCTCACGGCTGCCCGGTATGTCCCATTAGGGGTCTCTTCCTCGTCCCTGAAGCTGTAGTCGGCGTCCAGGAGGACACCCTTGAGGCCGCGGCGCTTGTGGATCCAGATGGGCTGGAACTCCCGGACCTGGCGGCGCAGCCCGGCCCGGACATCGTCGAGAACGATGTAGGGGTCGGTGTCCTCGCCGAGGACAGCACCCAGGACAGGGTCGAGCAGGGCCGTCACCACGGCCGACCTCGCTTCGGCCCGGGAGTAGTTCCAGCGGCGCCCTGCGCCGCGTTCGACCAGGTAGGTCCTGATGTCCCTGTCGAGGTAGTCGGCGATGAACTGGTCGACTTCTTCGACATCCGTTGCATGTGAGCGTCCAATGGTGCTCTCATGCCGCCTTGCCTCTCGGCGAGGCGCCCCGAGTCTGATTGGCCGAAGCCGCGCTCGGTTCCCGCTTCTTAGCCACCTGCCCGCTCGTGCGGGTCTTACGGTCGGCTCCACGGGCGTTTACCATGGGCGTTTACCATC
>NZ_CDWWXA010000222.1:1073-5080 GCF_977971845.1 Frankia sp. CeCAU1
AGCGGGGCGAGCATGGCTGCGACGTCCGTGCCGGGGTGGGCGCGGTGGTGCCGGCCCACCCCGAGCCGTCGGGCTACTCGTAGGACAGGTTCGACTGCCCTTCGATCACGCGGCCAGCGATGTAGAGGTCTCCGTTGGAGTCCAGTACTGCGATGATCTTTTTCTGGTTGCCGTGGTGGGTCGTGAAGAAGATCTTGTCGGCTTCCTGGGAGGTGGAGTAGTTTGTGTTGACCGAGAGTTCGATGCTCACCGGTGAGCTGATGAGCACATCCTTCTTGGGCGAGTTCGGGTACTTCTGGTTCTGCCTCAACCTGATTCGGCCGTGGGTGTCGCCCTCATCCCAGTCCGTGGCCAATCCGAGATCAATTTCCGCCATGGTCTGCTCCATTCTGGCTTGCGTGGGAAACCTCTCCTGGCTGGAGTAGGTTTGTATGGTTTCGAGAAAAACCCGGCCATCGGCAAACAGGAGTTAGCAGGAGGCATCTCTGCGTGCGCCGGCCCGGAGAGAACACCGCACGTTCCGGCCGGAATTTTCTCGACTTCCGGCTGCGCTCCTGGCCAATTTTTCTACCCGATCGGACCAGTAAACGGGTGCGTGGAAGTCTCAATAGACAGGAACGATCGCTTCCTTGATCTCCGTATTCCCTGTTCCGGATGGGGCCGTTCAACCATCCGAGTCACAGGCATGAGGGCCACAACACCTCTCCCCCCCAGAGCTAGTGATGGAAGCGTACCTCGCGTACCTCGCGTACGTAGCGTCACATTCCGGAGGCGGTGGCGCACGGATATTACCTAAATGTATCAAACCAGTTAACCACTGTCCGCTTTTGGGTGGAGTCGAACCAGATTTCCTACCTGGAGCTGTGCCCGATCTCGGCGGGGATCGAGTGGTTCGAGTCGGGTACCTCGCGAATACCGGCCCACACGCTGTCTCGTGCCCTCGTGATGGCCACGTACATCTGTCGGCGTTCCAACTGGGTACGCTCGCGAAACGCGTCGGCCGACTCGGACGGCCGCCGCGGCTTCGGGAAGAGGTTGCGGTCGGGAATACAGACATGGGCGAAGTCGAGACTCTTGACCCGGTGGTACGTCCCGACCTTGACCGCCTCACAGCTGGTTCCGTCATACTCCTTGAGGGAAACCGCTGGAATGCCCCGCTCGGTGAGGACGCGCAGCCACCGTGCAGCCGCGGCGTTCGTCGGCACGAGCACCGCCATATCGCCGTAACGGACGTTCCGATTGTCATGGAACTCCACGAGGTGCTCGCAGAGCGCCGCATCCTGCGCCACGGTGCCCGACACCGTGACCTCGCGGATCTCGCCTCCCGGCCGGTCGACGTCGACCTCGCGTCGCCCGCGTTCCTGGACGCCGTCGAGGTCGTCGAAGCTGTCGTCGGCGACTACCGCCTGGGCGTAGCGCAGGATCTTCTCGCGATTACGGTAGTTTTTCCCGAGCACGGTGGAGCGTCCGACGACGGCGACGCCGGCCTCGGCGAGGGTGAAACCGCCGGGATAGATGGACTGCTGGCCATCGCCGACCACGAGCAGGCCGTCCGGCTTGTCGCCGACGAAGGCATGCAGCAGTTGCAGACCGACGCACGTAAGGTCCTGTACCTCGTCAACGATCACCGCGTCGTACCGGGTGTCGGAACTCTCGCGCACCAGGTCGCGAGCCAGGAGCAGCACGTCGTCGCGATCGAGGACGCCGCGCTCTGTCCGGAGCTGCTCGTACCGTTCGTACAGCTCCCACACCGCACGCCGGTGGGTCGGTTGCAAGGGAGTGCTGCGCCCGACGCGTGCCAGCTTGGCGTACTGCTCGAAGTCGGTCAGGCCTCGGCCCTTGACGACTGTCGCGATCTCGTCCTTCCAGTACCCGGGAGCCAGGCCGAGCCCGGGCAGAACCGAGAACTGCCCGACCTGCCCCCAGGCGCGCCAGAAACAGGTGTCGGCGGCTTCCTGCTGGTGCCGGTCTGCCAAGCCGTGTTCGCGAAGACAACGTGTGGCGACGGCGTGGACGGTGGCGAACTCGATCCGGTCGACGTGCTCGGGGGCCATCCGGGTCAGCAGTGCGCGGTAGACCGGCCCCAGCGTGCGCACCAGCGAGGTGAACAACACCCGTTCCCCGCGGGCGGCCAGATACTTGGCGCGGTGCAACGCGACGACCGTCTTGCCGGTACCGGCCGCGCCGCGGACGCGGGCCGGACCGGACCACTGCCGGCCGGCCAGGCGGGCCTGCGTCGGGTGCAGCCAGGTCATCCACGTCTCGATCGGCTCTCGGGCGGCGGCGTCGAGAAGTTCTTGCCACAGCTCCTCGCGGCTCAGCAGCGCATCCTGATCTGGTGGAACCGATTGCTCGGGCGGCGACAGCGGCTCGGAAGAAGTCGGACGCCCGGCCGGAGCTGGACAGTAGGCCTGAGTGGGCCGCTCGATAGCGGCTGGGCTTTCGGTCGCGGCCGTACCGTTCGAAGAGGGACCTGCCCGGCGCGCGACCGGACGGCGGACAGACCGTGAGGTCGGCGCCTTGGCGACCGTGACGGCGGTGGCGGTGGCGGTGACGGCGGTGGCGGCGGTGGCGCGGGGCATCGGCGGGCAACCGCGTGCCAGACGGTCCAGTAGTTGTTCAACGAGGTCCGGTGCCAGGCGTGCGCCACGACGCGCCAAGTCGCGGGTTAGGTCCTGCTCGCCGAGCACCGTCACCCGGTCGAGTTGTGCCCGGACGTTTTTCCGCCTGGCCAGAACCAGCAGCGGGACCACCTCGGTCGGTGGCAGACCTGCCTCTACCAGCACCTCCTCCACCGCTACGGTCTGATCCAGAAGTTTGCGGACATCGTCGTCCGCGTCGGCGTCGCCACGCCATAACCGGCCGCGTTCGACGGTGATCTCTCGCCAGTTCTTCACGTCTACCACGAAGACTCCGCCAGGCCCCACCACGATCACGTCGATGTTGGCCCGGCGGGTGCCTGGCCACCGTCGGTCCGGCAGCACGTGCCACCCTGCGTCGTCCATACCGACCAGCACTCGGACCACACTCTGCTCGGCCCGGCCACCGGCTTCCCAGTGCTGGCGGTGGCGGCGTAACTGCTTCAGCACGTCGGTCAGGTGCTGGATCTGTCGCTGGACTCCGTCGATCTCCATCCCGAGCAGGACGGCTTGACCGAGGGCCGACGGTTCTGGCAGCGGGTCGGCGTCTCGCGTCGACGAGGCGGTCGACGTGCCGGCGGTCGACGCAGCGGTGGCGGGGATGCGCGCTGCCGGTCCATCCAAAAGCACGTCACTACTCCCTCACCTTATGTCACAGGTAAGAGTACGGTAATGAGCCATCGTTTGGCTACGTTTACGGGCAACGGTGGTCTGCAGGCCCTAGGGAAGAGCGGTTGTTCTTGTAAAGGTAAGTCCACTTTCGAACGCTGGTTCGAGCGTGCCGACTCGAACTCTTCGAACACCCTGGCCACGGCCACTTTCGGCAGAGAACGATCACGTAAGTTCGGTCTAGACCGCCAGCACGATGGCGGCGCTGATGCCGCCGAGGCCGAGGGCGAAGGCCGCCTCGGGCAGCCCGCCGTCGCGCCGCCGGAAGAGGCGGTCGAGCGCCAGCCGTCCGGCACCGACCGCAGCCACCGTGATCGCGACCACCGCGACGCACAGCGGGTACTCCATGCCGCCGTCGGTTTCCCACAGTCCGTTCGGTGTGGTAACGATCATTACGTTGATCATCACGCCGATCACGGCCGCGGCCGCCAACGGAGTCAGCAGGTCCACCGCCAGGCCGAGGCCGCCGAGGAACTCGGACGCGCCGGCCAGCCCGGCGAAGAAGGTGCCGGGATGGTAACCCAGCTGGGCGAATCCCTTGCCGGTCGTGGTGAGGCCGTGGCCGCCGAACAGGCCGAAGAGCTTCTGCGCGCCGTGCCCGGCGAGCAGTAGACCGAAGGTCATCCGGAGCAGCAGCAGCCCGAGGTCGGCTGCGGACACGGCCGTGCGGGACACGGCCGTGCGGGACGGGCCCGGGTG
>NZ_CDWWXA010000223.1:0-1547 GCF_977971845.1 Frankia sp. CeCAU1
TGGTGAGAGGAACCGAACGATGCTTCTTGAGCGTACTTCCGCGCGTCCGGTCGGGTCGATGCCCGCGGGTAGTCCTGTCGGGGGTCGCCCTGTTGGTGGTCCGCCGATGTTCGAGGAGGGGGAGTACGGGCCGACCCGTGGCTACCTGTCCGCGCGAGTGCCGCTGACGTACGCGGTGATGGTGGCCGCGCTGGTCGATGCCGACGTCATCGGCCGGGATGACGTGGCTACCCCGGAGCTGGTGCGGTACGAGGTGGAGTACCAGGTTGCCGCCCGCGGGATGACGGCGGTGTACCAGACCTGGCAACGGCTGGCGGACGCCAACGTGCGCGGGGACGAGTGGGTGCTGTTCTGCCGGCGCGCGGTGACGGACATGCTGGCCGCTGAGGGTGTCAGCTCGGGTATCGAGCAGCTCACGGCGGACGAGCTTGCCGCCGGTCTGATGGAGATGTCGGACCTGTTCGCGGAGGATCTGGCGACGCCGGACGACGTCCGGTACGAGATCACTCGGATTGCGTACACCCGGGGGATCGACGCCTTCCGCCAGGCCGCCGCCGAGCCGTACGTGGATGCGCCGGAGTGGGACGCCGAGGCCCACGCCTGGCCGGCGTTCTGCCGCCGGGCCGTGGCCGGCATGCTCGCCGCCGACATCCGCGCCTTGGCGGGTGTGCGGTGAGCATCCCGGCCCTGGAGCATGCCGCGCCGCCGGCCGGGGGCGTCCCGGTGCCCGCCGGCTACCCGGCGGGGGATGTCGCAGCGGCGTTGCGGTGGCTTGCCGCCGAGGCGCTGCGTCTGCACGACCTGGTCGTCAACGCCGCCGACGCTGTCCCGGCTTCGGCGGTGGGGGAGCTGGGTCTGACGGCCAGCGACGTGCGCCGGTTGTGCGAGGACCGGAAGTGGAGCACTGGCCGTCTCATCGTCGAACTGCGCCGCGCCGCCGGGCGCCGTGGGGTGAGGCTTCCGGACAACGACAGCGTGAAGCGGACCGTGAGACGCTGGCGCAACGGCCACACTGCCGGCCTGTCGCCGTTCTACGCCGATCTGCTTTCCGACGTGTTCGGCTCCGCGTTCACCTCCCGCCCGCCGTTGCAGGCGGTGGCCCGGTGAGCGTCGGGAACCCGTCGACCCGCCGGCACCTGTTCGCCGCGTTCGGGGGCCGGTGCGGCTACTGCCTGACCGCCGCCGCCGATCATCTCGATCACCTCGTGCCGCGCGCCGCCGGGGGCACGAACAGCCGCTTCAACCTGATCCCGGCGTGCACCCCGTGCGGGACGTCGAAGGGTGCGCTGTCGGTCGCGGAGTGGGTGGCGCGCCGCGCCGCCGGCACCCTGACGACCGGCGCCGGTGCGCCGCCGGTGCCGGTGTACCGGGTGCCGATGAAGCCGGTGAACCACCGCCCCATCGCGGCCTGACCTCCGGCCGGTCGTCACGTGACGGCCGACGGGAACCCGATCCGCAGGTCGATCGGCAACCGGCCGGCACCCCGATCTGGACGTGTACGGCCCATTCGATCCGACTGTCGGTCCTGAGCTGGGCGGATCGACCCC
>NZ_CDWWXA010000223.1:2033-5087 GCF_977971845.1 Frankia sp. CeCAU1
GCGCGACCCTGCCCGGGTCGATCCGACCTGAGCGCCTACCGGTACGCCCTCCTTCCTGTCACCGAAAGGTGTTGCTCGCATGCCCCGATCCAGTCCGCCCCCGCCGCGGGCGTTGCCCGATCCGTTGCGCCCGTCCGACACCGACCGTAACCGGCTCGGGGACGGCAAGAGTCCCAAGAGTCTCACCAGCGGCCCCGCCCGGGACCCGATCCGCCCCGTTGGTGCTGGTCACCGGGGGGCCGGTAGGGACCGTGGGACTCTTGGGACTCTTGGGACTCTTACTCACCGTGACCCCCGCGGCCCGGGGGGCGGGAAGGACAGGTACCGCCCCGCACGGGCGGTACCGCACCGCACTCCGGCCCCGTCGGCCGCTGTCCCGCCCCACACGGCGGGGGAGACGAGATGCCCCCTCCCCCCGATCGGCACGCCGTGCGCGGTGCTGATCGTTGGGCGGGCGACCGCGCCGCGGGGTGACTTGCGGGTGGCTGGTCCGGCTGGACAGCGGCGCAACGCCGGGGGGGAGGGGCATCTCACTGCGGTGCCCCGCCGCCGCGGTGGTGGTGGCGTGCGATGAGCGGCGACCACGGCGACCCGACCGGTGCGCGCCGGTCGCGGCACCTGCACGTGGCGGTGCCGCCCGGTGGGCACGGTGACTCCGTGCCCGGGAAGGCGACCACTGCGGTTCCGGTCGACGTCCCGCACCAGCACGAGCACGAGCACAACCCGCATGACGAGCACGAGTCTGTGCCGGACGACGGCGGGTCGGGGTCACAGGCAACCCGGCTGGTTGCTCTGGCCCGGGAGCGGTACCGGGTCGTGCGCGGCAGCGACGGACGCGCCTACGCCGTTGACCTGGCCGGGCCGATG
Organism: Frankia sp. CeCAU1; assembly: GCF_977971845.1. Taxonomy (NCBI): domain Bacteria; kingdom Bacillati; phylum Actinomycetota; class Actinomycetes; order Frankiales; family Frankiaceae; genus Frankia; species Frankia sp. CeCAU1. Next base: position 2,901 of record NZ_CDWWXA010000223.1, read on the forward strand.
ATCGCCCTGTCGCTGCGGGGCCGCGACGGTCTACGGACGCGTCTGGCCACGGCCTACTACGACCGGTTCGGGTCGACGCCGGGGGGCGGTGCGCTGTCCGACGCGCTGACCGTGCTGGAAGGCGCCGCCGCCGAAGCCGAACCGGAAGCGGTCGGTCTGCGGGTCGCTGCCACCGTCGACGGTGGGATCGTGCTCGACCTGGGCACCGTCGACGGTCGCTGTGTGCAGGTCGACGCGCACGGCTGGACCGTGCTGGAACGCTCCCCGGTGCTGTTTCGCCGGACCGCGCTCACCAGCCCGTTGCCGATCCCGGCCCGGCCTGGTGACCTGGCCGCCCTGCGCGGGCTGGTGAACGTGTCCGAGGCCGGGTTCCGGCTGCTGGTCGGGTGGCTGGTTGCCGCGTTCCTACCCGACATCCCGCACCCGATCCTGGTCCTCACCGGCGAGCAAGGTACGGCGAAGTCCACCGCGGCCCGGATCACCGTGTGCCTACTGGACCCTTCCCCGGCGCCGTTGCGCTCCGCCCCCCGCGATGCGCGGCAGTGGTCGATCACCGCGTCCGCGTCGTGGGTGGTCGCACTCGACAACGTCTCCGGGGTCGCGCCGTGGTTCTCCGACACCCTGTGCAAGGCCGTGACCGGTGACGGCATGGTCGACCGGGCCCTGTACACCGACGACGACGTCACCGTCATCTCCTACCGCCGGGTGCTAGCCATGACCTCGATCGACGCCGGAGACCTGGCCGGCGACCTCGCCGAACGCATCCTCCCGTTGGAACTCACCCGGATCGACCCGGCCCGGCGCCGAACCGATGGCGAGATCTCCGCCGCCTACGACGCCGCCCGCCCCACCGTCCTGGCCGCGCTGCTGGACCTGCTGTCCCAGGTTCTCGCCACGCTGCCCGGCGTGCGGGTGGACGAGCTGCCCCGGATGGCGGACTTCGCCCGGGTCCTGGCCGCCCTCGACACCGTCACCGGCTGGACGACCCTGCCCGACTACACCACCGCCGCGGCCGACCTGGCCGCCGCCGTCGTGGCCGCTGACCCGGTCGCCGAGGCCATCCGCCGGCACCTGGCCAAAGTCGGTGCTTTCACCGGCACCGCCGAAGCGCTCTACGCGAACCTTCCCGCCCCCGACCCCCGGCCGCGGACCTGGCCGCGCTCCGCCCGTGGGATGTCCGGCGCCGCACGCCGCGTGGCACCCGCCCTACGCGCCCAAGGCGTCACGGTCGACTTCACCCGCAGTCGCGACATCCAACGTCAACGGCTCATCCACCTGGCCTACGACAGTTCTGCGATTCAACCGTCCGAACCGTCCAAACCGTCCAAGGACCCCCGGTGACCAGCACAAACGCGCTGGACGGTTGGCCGCGCCGATCGTCCAGTCCCGCCCGCCGACCGTCCAATCCGTCACGCACCTGGACGGTTGCCCGCTCGATTGGACGATCGTCTGTCCCCAACCGTCCAGCCCTGGCACCCATGCTGACCTGCGGAAACGTCGATGCCTGGACGGTCTGGACGGTTCGGACGGTCGTTTCCGCACTCTGTTGAAGGACACGCCCATGAACCCGACCGCGCTCGCCGACCAACTCACCGCCGCCACCCGCGACGCCCGCCGCCACCTCGACACCCTCCTGAAGATCCTGCGGGAGCCGGCGGCGGCCCAATGACCGCCCGTCAGGGGTTGTGGACTCCCGACCTCGCCGACGACTCTCTCGATCCGCAGGTCAGCGAGACCGCGATCGTCACGGTGAGTCAAACTCCCGAAACTCCCGAAACTCCCGCGGTGTTTCGGGGCTCCCCAGTGACCAGCGCCAACAGCCCCGGAGAGGCTGCGGGTGGGGGGTTGGACGGGAGTTTTGGGAGTTTCATCGCCGCACGGTGGGGCACGTTCGGTCACCGGACGCGACACCCTCGATACCAACCCTGAGTAACCGCCGTCAGGTCGTCGTCGCCTCGACCGTCACCCCCGCCACGACGGCCCCCAACCGGCCACAGAGCGACGAATCCCGGTCCGACCAGGACCTGACGACCTGACGACAACCTGACGACGACGATCCCCCACCACCGTCCGTCATCAAACCCCAAGCACGGAGAGGCGGTACCCCCATGCCCAAAACCGTCTCTGTGCCCGCGAACCCCCACCGCTACCACCGCGCCGTGCCCTTCGAGCCACCCCCACCGAACC
>NZ_CDWWXA010000224.1:0-4541 GCF_977971845.1 Frankia sp. CeCAU1
CGCCCACTCCAGCCGCCGCGCCCCCGGCGCCCGGCGCCCCGCCGAGCCCCGAACCCACGACGATCATCACCCCCGAGAAGAACGGGAACGATCCCGGAACGAAAACAGCATCCCAGCCGGTCACGGTCAGACCCGGCACGAAGAAGGCCAGGCTCCAGAAGCTCCTCGAAGCCCTGCCCGCCAACGACCCCCGGTCCGTCTACGCCCTCGCCAAAGACCTCGCTCCCCTCATCGGCCTGAACGAAGGCACCGCCCGCCGCTACATCCCCCACCTCAGGTCATGACCGCCCGGCACGAGGCCGGCGCTGCCGGCCGCATGCACCGCCTCCCCGTCACGTTCACCTCACAAAACCGGCTTACCCCGGCTTCCGATTCCTACAGTTTGGCGCCACATCGCCACGCCTGCTGGCCATACTCACGCCTATTTGCCATTGCGATGAACCGGCTGCTCCCAAAACCCTGGAAGGCGCAATGCACAAGATCGGAAACGCTGCCGCACACGACCAATCCGGACAACAACGCCCCTCGCTACGCCGGTCACACCGTCGAGCCCTGACGCCACCGTGCAGACCCGACTCGGCCCGACCGGGAGTGGATCATAAATCGAGGGTTGGGGTGTGCTCCCGGATCAGCGCACGTATTCCCCGGTAGCCCTCCGCGAGGGCCGGATCGGTGGGCCGGTCGCCGACGGCGCGGCGCAGCGGGTCGGTCTCGCCGTCGGTGGTGGCCGGGGTGCCGTAGGGCAGGCCGAGGTCGCGGTGGCGGAACCCCTCGACGGCCTCGACCCGGCTATCCCATCCGGTGGCGTCCAGGCCTGCGCTGGAACGGGCACCGAGGAGTCCGGTGAGGTAGTCGGCGGGGTCGATACCGGCCCGGAACACGGCGTGCGCGATCTGCCGGTCGAGGGCTTCCTCGATCAGCCGGAGCCTGTCCTGGCGGCCGGTGCGTGCCTCGACGGTGCTTTCCCGGCTGCCTTCTCCGTGTGGCCTCGCCCGCGGGACGGTCGCGCCTTGAGCGTCGCGGAGGTGGCGGCGTTCGGCGGCGAGCTGGGCGGTGGGGTGACGGGCCAGGTGGTGGATCTCGCAGGTGTCGAGCAGGCCGACGAGCTCGTTCCACTCGTCGCGGGCCGGACGCGGCGGGGGGAGGAGATAGTCGGTGGGGTGGAGTCCCTGCTGCTGGCAGAGGTCGGTGACGCGGTGGTCGAGCACGGCGGCGCCGGTGCGGACGCTGCTCTGGTCCTCGCGGGTCAACGCGACGAGAAGATCAGCGGGCTGATGGCCGTTGTCGAGCAGGGCGTGCAGGCCGGCGATGGCGCGGGCGCGGGGGATCTGTTCGGCGCGGCTGTGGAAGCGGGCGCGGGCCCGGCGGGGTAGGACGTCGGCCCAGGTTCGAGCGAGGCGCGTGGCCTGATCATGGTGCAGCATCCACCGGGCCCGTAGGGTGCCGGCCGGTTCGCCGGATGAGAGTGGGGGTCCAGGGTCGTGGGGTGGGACGGCCGGCCGGTAGCGGGCGTGGTGGACGGCGAGGGCGCCGACGGCCCGGTCCCACAGAGCGCGGTCGGCGCCGGCGGCGGCGGGTCGTGGCCCGATGCGAGCGACGAGATCGGCGGGCGGGTTGGCGACGGCGGCGGTGCGCAGGGCCGCTTCCGCTGCGAGTTCCGCGCGTCGCAGCACGGCGGGCGGCGCGGGCGGCGCGCCGGCCGCGCGGTGCGCGCCGCCGGATGGCGGGGGTGCGGGGAGTCGGGCGAGGCCGGCGAGGGTGTGGGTGCGCCGCAGCCGGTGGGCAGCGTGGGCGAGCGGGTCGTACTCGCTGGCGAGGCGTTCGGTGCGGGACTGGGCGAGGTGGTCGGCGAAGCGTTCGAGGGGTCCGGTCGGGTCACGCAGGACGGGCAGCCAGTCTTCTTCGTCAAGGTCGGCTTCGAGATCGGCCCGGCGGATGACGTAGGCCGCGAGATCGGTCCGGGCTCGGGAGAGCATGACGTAGAGGCCGGCGCGGCTGGTGTCGTCGGGGGCGACGGCTCGTGCGGTGGGCAGGGAGGAGCCTTCGGCTTTCGCCGCAGTGATCGCGTAGGCGTAGCCGAGACCGCCGGTGCGACCATCGGTGAACCGGTGGGTGAGGTACTCCCACGGCACCCGCACGCTGCCCTTCCTGGGAAAGCGGACGGTGAGGGCCTGCCGGTCAGGATGGTCGGGATCCAGGTGGACGGCGGTGACCCGGCCGAGGGTGCCAGTACGGATGTAGGCCGAGGCGGGCTTACCGGCGGGGATCAGGGTGTGACCCGTCTGGGTCAGGGTGATGACCTCGTCGCCGGCCTGGAAGTCCCGGCCCGCCACGGTCAGGACCGGTCCGGTCAGGGTGCCGTCGGCGGCGAGACGGTCACGGGCGGCGCGGGCGAGGATCTCCACGTCGCGGGTCCGCTCGGCCATCATGTGCAACGCTGCCGCGGGTCGGGGCCGGACCGTACCCCCTGACCGGCGCCGTCCCGGACCGGCGGCCGTCCACCCGTCGCCCTCCGTGCTGCCCGCGCCGTCCACGCTGCCCGGGTCGGTGGCACTGTCCGGGTCGGTGGCGCCTCGAGGGTGCGGTGCGGTGCGTTCGGTGTACCAGTCGTTGACGACCTGGGCGAGCAGTGCTTCGCGGGAGTCGAACAGGCGGATCCGCCCGTCCGCGGCCAGCAGCTCGAGAGCCTTCCTCGCCGACGCGCCGCCCTCGGCGCGCAGCGCGCCGAGGGCGGCGCGGACCGGCGCAAGCGCCGCGCCGGTCTGCCGGTGCAGACTGCCCAACGCCGGCACGTCGGGGGTGGAGGCGACGAGATGGGCGTACCAGCCGCCGGCGCCGACCGCGCCGAGCTGCGCCGGGTCACCGAGCAGGATCAGCACGGTCCCGGTCCGAGACGCATACCGCGCCAGTCGGGCGGCGTCCCGGGTCGAGACCTGCGTGGCCTCATCCACGATGACCACGCTGCCCGCCGGCCACACCCGGCCCGGATCCTCAGTGTGATCGAGCAGGGTCAGCCAGCCGGACACCACCCGCCCGGCCACCCCGATCCGGCCGGTGAGTTCCTCGGTCTGCCGGCCCCCGTGCGCGGCGGCGAACACCTGCCCGCCGCCGGCGTGGACGATCCGGGTCAGCAGGCGCATCGCCTCGGTCTTCCCCGACCCCGCCGGCCCGACGACCGGCCGCACCAGATCCCCGGAGGTGAGCAGCCGGCGCACGAGGGTGATCTGCTCGGCCGACAGCGCCGGCCCCGACGGCCCACCGCTCCCCTGGCCGCCGTTCCCCTGGCCGCCGCCGTCCTCGCCGCCGACGCCACCCGGGCCGTCCGATGACGGCCGCTGCTGCGCGGCGGCGAGATGGGCTTCGAGCGTGGCCGGGTCGACGAGGATCCGCGGCTGCGCGCCGGCCTCAACCCGGCCCTGCCGGCAGAGGGCCAGCAGGGTGTCCTCGACCTCGAGCAGTTCCTGCGTCGTGTACACCGGCTCGGGTTGCTGGCGGGCCCGGGCGGCGCTGTGGCCGAGCAGGACGATCCGCCGGTCGGCCAACACCTGGTCGGTGAGCCGGTCGACCTCGTCCGCGGGCAGCCGATCGGCGGCCCAGGCGGCCACCCGTCGTACCACGGCACGGCGGTCGAACGTCGAGTCGTGCTCGGTCAATCCGGCCGGGCCGGTCAGCAGGTCGCACAACCCGGCCAGGTCCTCACCGTCGACCGGGGCCCGGTTCCGGGAGGCGGGTGCGGCAAGGGCACGGACCCGCTGCGGCGTCCATCCGGCGGCCGTCAGCCGTTCGTGTTGGATGCGGCGGACCTGCGCGTCAGCGAGGACCTTCTTCGCCGCCCGGGAACCGCGCTGCGCCGCCGCCTCGGTCACCCCACCCGGCGTCAACCCGTCGGCGACGAGCTGGGCGTACTCGGCCTGGACCTCCCCATGCCGGGTGGAGAACGCCGCCAGCAGCTGCGCGGGGAAGGCGGCGAGTTCAGCCACCCCGTTACGCACCGGCCCCCAGGCCAGTCCGCGCCGCCGGGACAGCTCATGGCGCAGCGCCGCCGCCCCCACATAGCCAGCGGTCTTCACGTGGGAGAGGAACACCTCCCCGTCCAACGCCCGCCAGTCCACCCGCCCCCGGCCCTGCTCATCGGCCACCGGCCGGCCTTGCTCATCCAGATCGGGGACGGCGGTCGCGTTCACCACGATGGAATGCACATGCAGATGGGCCTCGTCGCTCCGCGACACCTCATGCGGGTACGACACCGCCGCCACCCCCACCCCCGGACGGTTCCGGCCGGCAACGGTGCCCACCGTCGCATGCCGTTCCAGATAGCCGAGCACCGCCTCCACACCGGCGTCCATCGCCGCGGCCACATCCCGGCGAATCTCCTCATCCCCGAACGCCCACAGCAACGACACCGACTTCGGCGCCGAACACGTCACGTCATAGCCCAACACCACCGCCGGCGGCACCCGCGCGGCACAGAACCGATCCACCTCCGTCGCACTCACCAGCCACCGGCCCGTCCCCGCCTCCCGCACCGCCGCCAACCACGG
>NZ_CDWWXA010000225.1:0-4466 GCF_977971845.1 Frankia sp. CeCAU1
CCTAGACGACCGTTCCTGCGCCCGAACCGGCAGCCGAACGGCAAACGATCAGGTATTCATCCGGCAAACGATCAGAAAACATGTGGTCCACCAGGAAACACGCCAGACAAGGCCCACCGACATCACCGGATAGCAGTAAGCATCCGGCTACGCTTTCTCCCGGGAAATCCGGTAACCAGGGAAGCGAGACGTCATGCCCCCTCAGCCCAGCACACACCCGGGATGGAACCCCGGCCAGCTACGCCGCCACCGCGAACAACTCGGACTGAGCCGGGCCGCCCTCGCCGACAAGATCGCCAACATTGACCCTGTCGTGGCCAAGGAAGCGGGGTTCACCCCACCGGCCGCCGGCCCCGAGATGATCAGCAAGCACGAGCGGGGCGTCAACTTCCCCGGCACGTCCTACCAGGCGGCTTACTGCCACTTTTTCCAGGCCAGCGAACCCGAACTCGGATTCCGCTACCCCTACCCCCACGAACACAAAGACGATCATGCGGGGTCTGTTACACCACCGCTAGCCGGGATACCCTCACAACACCAGCCCACGCCGCAGACCGAGGGGGTGGAGACCGCGAACCGCAGAGACCTACTCAGCCTCACCGCCGCAGCCATAGGACTCACCGCCACCGGCACAGCCGCAGCGATGATCGCGCCCGCCGACAGGTTGGCCATCCTGGAACGCGCCACCGCCGGCAGCGGCGCGGCATCCGCGGCCGAAGGGGCCCTACAGGCCGTGGTGGCCGACTACCTGCACCATCCCCCCGCCGAGACATTGCGCCGGGCCATCGCGTTGCAGCAGCTCACCGACGCCATCACCGCCCAATACCCGCTACGGCCCGCCGACCAGGCCCGGGTCTGGCGCGTATCCGGTGTCGCCACCGGCATCCGCGGATGGCTGGAGAACAACGCCGGACACACCACCGACGCCCGGCTGTCCTTGCGGGAAGCCCACCGCAGAGGCGAACTCCTCGAAGACAATCAGTTGATCGCCTGGACGCGCTTCATGCAGGCCACCATCGAGGACTACGCCGGCAACCCCGCCGGAGCCGAACAGTACGCGCTCGACGGCCTGCGCCACGCACCCAGCGGACCACAACGGGCTATCTTGCTGGTGGGCAGCCTTGCCGGGGCCCGCGCCGCCCATGGCGACATCCGAGGAGTTGACGCGGCCGTCAGCGAGGCCGAAAGCATCGTTAGCAGGCTGACTCCAGACGAGCGCGGCCCGCGAGAGGATCATCGTACCGTCGTTGACAGCCTTACCAGCATCGGATTGCCGATCTTCTCTCTCGACGTCGGCCGAGTGTATTCCCGCCTTGGCGAGATAGGCCGCTTCATGGAGGTAACGGCCGACGTCCGACCCGCCATCGAGCAGGGCAGTAGCTCACGGACGTCCGTGTTCCGCGCGGATGAGGCAGTAGCCGTTGCACGGAGCAAGTCACCGGATCTTGACAGGGTGGCCGCACTTGCCCGCGAAAGTTTGCGTCTCGCTGGCCCGTTCCAGACCGCTCACATCGCAAGCCGGGTCAACGTCGTCCTCGCCGTGACTGACCGCGACTATCCCGCGATTCGATCATTGGCCGACGAGGCCCACACCTGGCGGATCAGCCGCAACAGGCCCATCGACCTCGTCTAACCGGATAACCTGCATAAACAGCAACGATGTTTGATCGTCGCTAATGTTCTGTACTTCCTCAAGGGCGCCCCTTCGGGGCGCCGGGTGGTTCGTGTCACATGTGCCGCACGCGCCGCGCCGAACAGGACCCGTCCGGACCCGCCGCGCGCCGGGCGGGGCCCCGCCTCCCTTCGGTCGGCACCCCACCCGGGCGCGTCGGCCCGGCCACCCGTTCGGAGCGTCGAGGAGATCAGGGAATGTCACCGGTCGAGGGGTGTGGGTTAGAAGCAGTGCTGCCGCGCCCACTCGCCCCACGAGTGCGCAGAGCGCACCCGCAGGACGAGCAGGCTTGCCCACGGAGCAACCCGGGTCAGGCGTCAAGGATGGTCACTGAAACCGGTCGAGTGACGAGAGCCAGCGCAGCTCACCGGGGGCCAGGACTACGGACCCGGGTCCTGGGTAGCCGCCGGGTGTGGCAGCTACCCAGGACAGACGCGGCCTAGGGTTGCTGACCGAGGATTACCGTTTGTTGAACGGTCTGAAGTAGACGATTCATGGTGTCAAGTTCGTCGAGGGTCGTGTCTGTGTCCTTAGCCATGTGTGTCAGAGACCACAGTAGGTGCATCACGTCGCGGCGTGGGCCGCGGTCGGGCGGGGTTTCGTCGCCGGATACATCCTCCGTCGTCCCGTACGCCCGCATCGCAGCGTCGAGCGCCGCACAGGCGATCGTCGCCCAGGTCTGCCCCGCTCCATTGTCGGTCGGGGCGTTCTCGGTGGGCAGCGCGGCACGGCGAGCGGTCATCGCGTCGTCTACCGTGCGTAGCAGCGTGTAGAGATTGGCGTAGTCATCCGGTGACATCCGGGGGGTTTGGAACAGGCCGAGTAGACGCACCAGCGGACCCAACGCGTGAGTCTGGGCAGCTAGCTCATCGTCCGGTATCGGGGTCTGGGCACGCCGGAGCAGGCGTCCCGCCGCCAGTAGCACGGCTTGAGCCACTTGCAGCCAGTAGGCAGCCGCGTTCACATCGCTCACACCGTCGATCAGACGCAGGTCGAGGCCCGGCAACATCAGCACAGCTTCGAGCTTCATCCCGTCGTGCCCGTCCCACGTGTGGACGTCGACCGCAATCGGACGGTACGACGGAACGATTGTGATCATCGGGTTGATGGTGGGTGTCCACCCGTCATGTGGTGGTGGCATGATGGCCATAGGTCACGTACTCCTGTGGTCGCAGGGGTTCGGGGCTCAGGCCCGGGTTGCGGTGTTGGCGCACCGTTCCGGGCCGCTTTGTTGTGTACCTACATCATCGCTAATTCGCTTTAGGTTGTGAACACATAAGATTCCCTCACAAAGGGCTCTGGCATCTTCACGGCATGGATCGGGCGGGTGTACGCGGTCGGGACGGTGGACGGCCCGCGGAGACCGAAGGGCTCCAGATTAGCGGTTGGGGTCATATGGCCAGGACCGCGAGGGTTTCCGCCGCGCCGGGGTTCGAGACCTTCCGGCCCATGTAGGTGGACAGGGTGATGGACGGGTTGGCGTGGCCGAGGACATCGGCGATCTGGCGGGGGGTATGCCCATCCCCATCGAGGAGGGTGGCAACGGACCTGCGGCCGAACAGGTGGGACGTCAGGCCGGGGAAGCCGGCATCGTTCACGGCGTCGCGGATGTCGGCCTGAGTGTTACTCGGGTCGCGTAGGCCGCCCATCTGCGCGGGGAACACCACCTCGTCACTGTTCTGTCCGTGGTGGCGGGTGCGCAGCATGGCCACGGCCCAGGCCGGGAGTAGCAACAGCCGGTGGCCCGCCTTCGACTTCGGACGAGGCTTGTTGATCAGACCCTGGCCGGTAATCCGCACCACGGTGGACCGGATTTCCACGGTGCCCGCGTCCAGGTCGACCGCGTCCCAGACGATCCCGCATACCTCCCCGATGCGCGCGCCGGTGGCGATGAGCATGTCCACAAGATCGGGGATGTCGCGGCGCCGCGCCCGTTCGTCGTAGGTGAGCAGCGCCCGCAACTGCCGCAGTTGGGCTGCGCCGAGCGCCTTGGATACCGGCTTCGGTTCCGGTCGGGTGATCTGCCCGGCGTCGCGGACCACGTTGCGGTCCATTGCGTCGAGCCGGGCGGCCATCGCGCACATGCCGGACAGCACTGTTCGCGCGATCCGCGCCGCACCGGGGCCGCTTTTGGTCGTGACCGCGCTGAAAAACCGGTCCGCGGTTCCGACCGTGACCTGTCGGGCCTTCACTCCGCCGAGTGCGGGGTAGACGTGCCGGTCGAGGGTGGTGCGGTAGGCCGCGAGGGTGTTGGGAGAGCGGTCTTTCTTCTGCTGTTCGGCAAACCACGCCTCACCGAGGACCTTCATAGTCGTCTCCGGTGTGATGTCGCCGTCGCCGACCGCGACCCGCAGCCGGTCACGCAGCGCGAGTTTCAGTGCCCGTGTGGCCGCCGCCTTGGAGGTGCCGCCGCGTTCGACTTCGCGGCGTACCCCGTCATGGTCGCGGTAGAAGCAGCGTGCCCGGGAGCCCTTCGCCGTGGCGCTGTAGAAGATCTTTCCGCCGACACCGAGATCTAGACTGGGACGAGCCATGCCACACCGCCGCATCCTTCGGGAGTGGAACGAACGCCCTCATACTAGCCTGATCGTCCCGTACTTACCCCGTACTTTGAGTGATCAATAAGGGTGAATGGCGGCAAATGACGATGCTTGCCTGCAAGCATAATCCGCAGGTATCAGCATGTTTTCGCGAGTAGCGACGGATAACGAATCAATGGGATTGCTAATCCGTCGGTCGTGGGTTCGAGTCAGGCCTCTTCCAGCCAGTCGCCGCCGTGAAGCTCCGCTAACGA
>NZ_CDWWXA010000226.1:0-4425 GCF_977971845.1 Frankia sp. CeCAU1
GGCGGGCGCACGACGGCCTCCTCGGCCGGACCGGCGGCGGATGACCGGCCTCGGATCGTTGACGGCGAGGTGGTGGACCGGGGCGAGTGGGTCGCGGGCCCGCCGGCCGGCGATACCCCGGGTTCGGGTTCCCGCACCCGGCGGGATCGGTTCCGGGCATCGGGCAGACCCGCTCGTGGGAGGTGACGAGGAAGGCGCGCCGACGCCGGGCCCGGCCGTCGGATGCGCAGCGAGGGCACCCGGTCGGCTGGTGGACGCCGGATCCGGTCGTCCTGCGGGACGGCGAGTGGGCGGTGCGGCCGACGAGCGGCGCGGCGACCACCAAGGTCTACCGGTGTCCCGGTTGTGATTATGAGATCATTCCGGGCGCCGCCCACGTGGTGGTCTGGCCGCCCGAGCGGATCGAGGACCAGTCGACACTGGCACCGGCCGTGTTGGGAACGCCGATGCCGAGCGGCCCGGCCGCGCGTCCGTGACGGCTGACCCCACGAGACGGCGGCCTCCCGTGCGGGCTAGACCCCGCGGGAGGCCGCCGGCGCGGGCAACGCGTTCGGCTCGCTGCCGAGCGTCTTACGCTCCTCAGGCGGCGGTGCTTCGATGGAGGCGATCGACGCGGAGGCGGCGGTCAGCTTGTCGCGCAGCGCGCCCAGCTGGGCCGTCACCTGGTCACGCAGGGTGGCAAGCTGCGAGGTCACCTGCTCGCGTTGGCGTTCGAGGTCGGCCAGCCGACGCTTCGAGTCGTCCTCGGCCTGCGCGGCCGCGGCCCGAGCGACCTCGACGATCCGTTCGGCCTCCGCGCGGGCCGTCGAGACGATGGCCGCGGCCTGCTCGTCGGCGTCGCGCAGGGTTTTCTCCCGGGTCTGCTCGGCCTCGGTGACGATCCGGCGGGCCTCCTCGAGCTGGGCGTCGGCCTCCCGGGTGCGTTCAGCCCGAACGGTGGCCGCCTCCTCCTCGGCGAGCTGGAGGATCTGGGTAACGCGGCCACCGAACTCCTCCCAGGCGGGACGGTTGGCGGCCAGATCGTCGCGTACCCGGGCCGCCTCGGTCGCCGCCTCCGACGCGGCTGCCTCCGCCGCCGCCCGGTGCGCCTCGGCCTCGCGTAGCTGCTCGACGAGCCAGTTCACGTGATGGGTGACCTGATTGGGGTCGTAGCCACGGCGCACCAGATCAAAGGCGGGGGGCCCGTCGGTCTCGCCGGCCATTGGGATGAGATCGGTGTGTTCGGTCATAGGACCTCAGCATCTCAGACGGTCAATGCGAGCGTGAGGGGAGCCGGCTGTCGACCTGGCCGATTTCCGGGTTTATACGCCGCGGAACCGGTTGATTGCGGTCAGGTGGCGGGAGCGGAGTGCCTCGTCGCGGACACCCAGCCCCTCGGCCGGGGCGAGACACAGCACGCCCACCTTCCCTTGGTGGAGGTTGCGGTGCACGTCGTAGGCGGCCTGCCCCGTTTCGGTAAGCGGGTAGACCCGGGACAGGGTCGGATGGATCATCCCGCGCATGATGAGTCGGTTGGCTTCCCAGGCCTCCCGGTAGTTGGCGAAGTGCGAGCCGACGATGCGCTTGAGATTCATCCACAGGTACCGGTTGTCGTACTCGTGCTGGAAACCGCTGGTGGAGGCGCAGGTGGCGATAGTTCCGCCGCGGCGGGTCACATAGACGGAGGCGCCGAAGGTCTCCCGGCCCGGGTGTTCGAGGACGATGTCGGGGTCGTCGCCGCCGGTGAGATCGCGGATGCGCTTGCCGAACCGCTGCCATTCCCGGGGGTTCTGGGTGTGTTCGTCACTCCAGAACTGATAGGCCTCGGCGGCGCGGTCGATGATCAGCTCTGCGCCGAGGGAGCGGCATATGTCGGCTTTTTCCGGCGAGGAGACGATGCAGACCGGGATGGCCCCGCCGCGCAGCACGAGTTGGGTGGCGTAGGAGCCCAGGCCCCCGGACGCGCCCCAGACGAGAACGACGTCGCCCTGCTTCATGTTCGCGCCGTTGACCGAGACCAGCTGGCGGTACGCGGTCGAGTTGACCAGACCGGGTGCGGCAGCCTCCTCCCAGGTCAGGTGCGCGGGTTTCGGCATGAGCTGGTTGGTCTTGACCAGGGCGAGCTCGGCGAGTCCGCCAAAATTCGTCTCAAATCCCCAGATTCGTTGCTCGGGATCCAGCATCGTGTCGTTGTGGCCGTCGGGACGCTCGAGTTCCACGGACAGACAGTGGGCGACGACCTCGTCCCCGGGGGACCAGGCCTGTACGCCGGGCCCTGTCCGTAGCACAACTCCGGCCAGATCCGAGCCGACAACGTGGTAAGGCTGGTTGTGACGGGATGCAAGCGAAGAGGTTCGGCCGTAGCGCTCGAGGAAGTTGAAGGTGTGGATCGGCTCGAAGATCGACGTCCAGACCGTGTTGTAGTTCACGGAGGAGGCCATGACCGTGATGAGGGCTTCACCGGGACCGAGCTCGGGGGTCGGCACGTCGTCTACGTGCAGGGAGCGGCGGGGGTCCTTGTCCCGGGACGGCATGCCCTCGAACATCCCGATTTCGTCCCGGCGCACGACCACGGCGCGGTAGGACTCGGGGACCGGGAGGGATGCGAACTCCGCCCGCCGGGCGGGCGACGGAGGGCTTTGGGCAATGATCGCTTCGAGAATGTCCTTCACGGTCGGCCTCCGGTAGGACGCTGGTGCTGATGGCGGATAGACGGCAGATGTTACCCATAGGTGGGAGGCGGGGTCGCGGGATGTGGAGGCTGTCTGTTTCGTGCGCGACGCGATAGAACTTTTGGGACAACTTCGAGTGCTCGGTACGCGTCCAACTGGGTGTGATCGCGCCCATGACTGTCGTGGAAGGGTGGCGGCCCGTGCCTGCACGGAGCGACGCCGCCCGTAGCGATGTCGCGCGGGACGCCGATGCTGCCCTGACCGCGTTGTATTCCGAACACTATCGGTCATTGGTTCGTCTTGCAGCGTTACTGCTTGACGATCTCGGCCTCTGCGAGGAGGTCGTGCAGGATGCCTACATCCGCGTCCACGCGGCCTGGGGGCGGCTCCAGGACCGGGACAAGGCCTTGGCCTACCTCAGGCAGACCGTCGTCAACCTCGCACGTTCGACACTGCGTCGTCGACTCGTCGCTCTCAAACACGCTCCCAAGCCGATGCCCGACGCCGCGAGCGCCGAGGAGGGCGCCTACTCCCTCGTCGAACGGGCGGCGGTCATCCAGGCGCTGCGCGAGCTGCCCCGCCGGCAGCGGGAGGCAGTGGTGCTGCGGTACTACGCCGACATGTCCGAGGCGGACGCCGCGGCGGTGATGGGCTGCAGTGTCGGTTCCGTCAAGGCGTACACCTCCCGGGGGCTGTCGGCGTTGAGCGGCAAGCTGGAGGGCCTGCGGTGAGTGGTCTGGAACCGGAGGAGCTCGCCCGCCTGCTCACCGAGGCGGTGGAGCCCATCCGGCCCTCGCCGGACGCTTACCGGCAGATCCGTGCCGGGATCGACCGTCGGCGCCGGTGGCGTCTGCCGCTGATGACGGCGGGCGGGATGGTCATGGCCGCGCTCATCGGGCTCGCAGTGGTGGCGCTGCGGCCCCCTCCGTCGAGCAACGAGCTCGTCGAGCCAGCCGTCCCGCCGCTCGTGACCGCACCCGTGACGGGGCCGAGCCGGACACCCGTCGCGCCCTCGACCGGCGGCACCGGCCGTTCTACCAGGGCCGGCGGTGGGTCCGGAGGGGGATCGGTGACCTGGTCGGCGACTACTCCGCCGACCGCCCTCCCGACCACCAGCATGTCCTCCCCGCCCGTCACGGCCGGTTCGTCAGTCAGTCCGACGACGGTGACCCAGGACAGCCCTCAGCTGCCGACGGCCGCCGTGAAGCCGGCGGTGGCGGGCGACGTCGACGGCGACGGCCGTTCCGACCAGGTGCGGGCGACCGGGAGCAAACTCGAGGTCGTGTTCTCCCGGGACGGAACTGTCGGGCAGGTCGACCTGGGCGCAATCGTGGTGCCCCTGCACTACACGGTCGTCGACATCAACGCCAACGGGTTCGGCGAGATCCTGGTGCAGACCACGTCGAGGAGCGGGATGGACAACTACGCGCTGGTGCGCTACGCCAGTCTCGACACGCTGGCCTCCGTCCCCCTGCCGGCTCAGCTCACCCTCGCAGCCGGGGTTCAGGGTAACGTCGGCGCCGGGTTCCGCTGCATGGACCGGGCCCTGCGGATCAACAGCGGGACCTCGACCGACGGTTCGCTGTTCACCGTGGCCACGACCATCCTGGCGCTGACCCCGGAGGGCCTGGCCGCCCAAGACACCCGGTCCGACCAGGTACGCCTGCCGGCGGACCCGGCCACCTCGCCGTTCGTGGCAGCCTGCGGCCAGCTGTCCTGACGGTCCCTGTCAGGATGGTCCGCTTCTCCTGGCCGTCCCGCGGGTCCGGCTAGC
>NZ_CDWWXA010000227.1:0-3827 GCF_977971845.1 Frankia sp. CeCAU1
GTGCGGTCGGGACGTAGCTGGTCATCGGTCACGGGTGGCTCCCTGACGTGGATGAACGTGCTGACGTTGACGGGCAGACGGACGTGCCGACACGGACGCGTGCCCTAGATGTTCCGCCTACCCATCCCGCGGCGCGCGAACCGACTACCCGCGAATGCGTCCGACCTCACCCGCGACGGGGACCCATGACCGTGACCGGCAGGCAGCGGCCGGGTGAGCCGGTCAGGACCGCAACGCGAGATCCGCGATGAGGACACGCCGGGTGGCTCCGGTCAACGGCGTCGCCTCGCTGTACTCCGGGTGTTCCACGACAAGCTCGACCGGCACGCGGGGGTCGCGGAAGGCGTCCCGGAGCGAATCGGTCAGCGCGAAGCGCACCATGTGCACGGAGACTGTCTCGGTGGGCACGCCGGGATCCTCGTCAAGGCCGGGGATCTCCTCGCCCGCCACTCGGGTTCCGCCGATCTCCAGGGCGAGACTGTGCTGCAGCCCGGCAAGCCGCCCCAACTCCTCGCGGACGGTCTCCAGAACCGAGAGCTCGATGAACACCGTCGCCGTGAGGACGTGGCTGGAGGGTAGCAGGCGGGAGTAGGCATCGATCTCGTGGGCGACGTCGGCGGAGGCGGTCAACCGCTCGGTGTAGACCATCTCCTGCACCTGGTAGCGCAGCGTCTGCTCGTTTTCGAACTCGAGGACGACGATGTCCCCGACCCGTACCCGGCGTTCGGCGCGCACCAGGATCATCTGGCTGCGCAGCCGCAGCCGGCGCTCCGCGTACGCCTGGTGGTCGGTGGTGATGTCGGCGATGGTCAGCGCCACCGTGCGATCTCCTGTCCGGAAATGCTGGGATCCGTGAACGGGCGGTCCAGGAACGGCCAAGGGCCCACGAATCAGCCAAGGGCCCACGGCGCGGGAGCGACGATGCGGGCCGGGGTGGCAACGAGGGACTACTGGCATCGCCCCTGCCACCCCGGCCCGGTAGATCGAGAAACCCCGACGGTCAGGCGTCGGCCGTCTCCTCGGCCGACAGCGCGTCGAGGGCCTTCTTGAACCGACCGGCGTGGGTCTTCTCCGCCCGGGCGAGGGTCGAGAACCAGTCCGCGATCTCCTCGAAGCCCTCCTCGCGGGCGGTCTTGGCGAAGCCCGGGTACATTGCGGTGAACTCGTAGGTCTCGCCGGCGACGGCGCTGGCCAGGTTCTTCGTGGTCGTACCGAGGGGCTCGCCCGTCGCCGGGTCGCCGACCTCCGCGAGGAAGTCCAGGTGCCCGAAGGCGTGACCGGTCTCACCCTCCGCGGTGTCGCGGAACAGCGACGAGGCGTCGGTCAGCCCCTCGATGTCGGCCCGGCGGGCAAAGTAGAGGTAACGCCGGTTCGCCTGGCTCTCGCCGGCAAACGCCTCCTTGAGGTTCTCGTGGGTCTTGGTGCCGTCAAGCTTCGGCATGAAGCGCTCCTTGTGGATGGGTGTTCACTGTTGGCCGGTCCCGTCCGCGCCGCGGGCCGGGCCGGAGCCGTTCGCCTGACAGTCCGGGCACAGCCCCCAGAACCGCAGGTCGTACCCGGTGATGGCGAATCCCGAGCGACACGCGATCTGGGCCATCATCCCGTCGAGGACGGGATGATCAACGTCGACCGCCCGACGGCATCCGTCGCAGACCACGTGGTCGTGACGACTCGTGTTGGCGTCGTACCGGGCCGCCGTGCCGTCGCCCAGGTGCAGCTCGAGCGCTCGGCCAACGGATACCAGCAACGCCAGTGTGCGGTATACGGTCGCACTGCCGATCCCCGGGGACACGGTCCGCACCCGCTCGTGGACCTCGGCAGCGGTCGGATGGTCGCGGGCTGCCGCTAGCACCGCCAGCACGGCCCTCCGCTGCGGAGTGAGACGAAGATCGGTCTGGTCGTTCATAGGATCACGCCCGTCGTACGGCGGTGGAACGCCCCAAGCCGCCGGCGACCACGCTCGAGGCGTCGCATGGTCCGGCCGGCATCAGGATCCACCGGTTGAGAACGATTCTCAGTATCACTCCCGGGAGGATCCGAAGACAACCAGGGGGCTGTGATCCCGACCTCACCCGGCCCGGCGAGGGCCAGGCGGGCGATGCGACACGGGTCACGTCCAACGGTCCGCGGGAGGTAGCCTGCACAGGACAACTCTCACATGGCAGCGTCCACTTCCGAGATACCCGGACCTCCGGGTGCCTGGAGCTTCGAGGTGCCTGGAGGGCGGTCCGCAGTTCACCGCCGGTCGGCTCACCGCCGGTCGGCGGTGGTCACCTCTCGCGAAAGGCCCGCGGACGACATGAGCACCGTCCTCGTCTACGCCGACCGAGCGGATGTGCGCGAACACGTCCGGAACGCGATCGGCCGTCTCCCCGCCGCCGACCTCGGTCCGATCGAGTTCGTCGAGGCCGCCGACGCCCCCGAGGCGATCGGCGTAGTTGATCATCATGAGGCGGATCTGTGCGTCTTCGACGCGGAGGCCACCCCCAGCGGGGGCATGGGGCTCTGCCGGCAGCTGAAGAACGAGGTCACCAACTGTCCGCCGACCATCCTGCTGGTCGCCCGCCCGGACGACCGCTGGCTCGCCACCTGGTCCCAGGCGGATGCGGTGGTCACCCATCCGATCGACCCGGGTCTACTCACCGAGGCGGTCGTGACACTGCTGCGGGCGCGTGCCGGCGGCGCCGTGGCCCGTCGGCCGCTCACCGGCGCCCAGCTCGCCCACTGAGATCCAGGGCTTCCGAGGTATGATCACCGTTGGCGCATCCCACTCCCACACCGGGGCTTCCCACACCGGCCACTCCCACACCGGCCGCTCCCACACCGGGGCTTCCCCCGCCGGGGCTCTCCCGACCGCCGAGACGAGCTGGCCGGAGCTGATAGGAGCATTGCTAGCGGGCGAGTCCCTGGACTCCGCGCGCACCGCCTGGGCGATGCAGCAGATCATGGCGGGGGCCGCCTCACCCGCGCAGGTGGCCGGGTTCGCGGTGGCGCTGCGGTCCAAAGGGGAGACGCCGGAGGAGATCGCCGGCCTGGTAGAGACCATGCTGGCCAGTGCCACGCCCCTGAGCCTGTCCGAGCGGGTACGGGCCCGCGCCGTGGACACCTGCGGGACCGGTGGCGACCGTTCCCACACCGTGAACCTGTCGACGATGGCCGCGCTGGTCGTTGCCGGCGCGGGTGTGCCGGTGGTCAAGCACGGAAACCGGGCCGCGTCGTCATCCTGCGGCTCGGCGGACCTGCTCGCGGAGCTCGGTGTCGTGGTCGACCTGCCGCCTGCCGGCGTCGAGGCGTGCCTGGCTACGGCCGGCATCGCCTTCTGCTTCGCCCAGGTCTTCCACCCGGCGATGCGGCACGTCGGCGGGGTCCGGCGCGAGATCGGCGTGCCCACCGCGTTCAACATCCTCGGGCCGCTGAGCAACCCGGCCCGCCCCGGCGCGCAGGCGATCGGCGTCGCGGACGCGCGGCTCGCTCCCGTCGTCGCCGGGGTGCTGGCGGACCGGGGCACCCGGGCGCTGGTGTTCCGCGGCGACGACGGGCTCGACGAGCTCACCCCGGTGACGACGTCCGCCGTGTGGGTCGTCGCGGCCGGCGCCGGACAGCCGCGCCGCGAGCGGTTCGACCCCCGCGACGTCGGCATCCACGTCGCGGACCACGCCGCGCTGCGCGGCGCGGACGCCCGTTACAACGCCGCCGTCACCCGGTCGGTGCTCGCCGGTGAGCCCGGACCCGTCCGCGACGCGGTCCTGCTCGCCGCCGCCACCGCCCTGGTCGCCGCGGCCGGCCCCTCCGATGCCCCCGTCACCGAGCAGATCGCCGCCGCCCTG
>NZ_CDWWXA010000227.1:4029-4619 GCF_977971845.1 Frankia sp. CeCAU1
CCGTCCTGGAGCGCTGGGTGACCGCGAGCCAGAGCGCCGCAGCGGTTGACGCGGCGGCGGCCACGGCTCCCTGATCCCGCCCGGGTCGGGGACCCCCGAGGGAAGGGCGACCCCGACCCAGGCGGGATCAGTCCTCGGGCACCGGCGGGTGCCAGAAGTTCTCGAAGACCAGGCAGGTCACGAACACCACGACCAGAAGCGCACCGAGAATGATCATCCAGACGCCGAAGACGAGGCCCATCGCCGCCGTCACCGAGCTGGCCCCGATGAAGAACGGATAGTAGCTGCCCGGGGTGAAGTGCCCGAGCTCCCCAGCCCCGTCGGCGACCTCCGCATCCGGCAGGTCCTGCGGGCGCATCCCGATCCGCCGGCCAGTGAAGATCAAGTATCCGCCGACGAGCAGGCCGAGCCCCGTGGTGAGGGTCAGCGCGGCCGTGCCGGTCGGGTCCTTCGACCAGAACCAG
Source organism: Frankia sp. CeCAU1 (assembly GCF_977971845.1). Classification (NCBI taxonomy): domain Bacteria; kingdom Bacillati; phylum Actinomycetota; class Actinomycetes; order Frankiales; family Frankiaceae; genus Frankia; species Frankia sp. CeCAU1. Next base: position 4,494 of record NZ_CDWWXA010000227.1, read on the forward strand.
TACACCAGCGCGGCAGCCCCGGCGAAAACTCCGAAGAAGTTGAAGATGATGCCTTCCACCTTCATGCCATGGCCGCCTTAACTGATCTCGGGAGTCGCGTGGTAGTCGATCCGGCCGATCGTGGCC
>NZ_CDWWXA010000228.1:0-4412 GCF_977971845.1 Frankia sp. CeCAU1
AGGTCTAGGACCCGGTCCGGTGAGAGCAACCCGTGGCGGACGAGGGCGTTCGCCACGGGTGGGTCGACGGCGGGCATCACGGCGATTTCCCGGACGGTGACCAGGATCTCGCCGGCGATCAGTGGCACGTGCGCCGCGTCGCGGGCCTGGAGCAGACGGTCGACGGTCGGCCAGGCGGTGCCGGTCAGCGGGATCACGTCGTCGGCGTGCAGCCGGTGGCAGGCGCGCAGGTCGTCGTCCGGTTGGATGTCGTAGGCGAGCCGGCCCTCCTCGTCGAGGGCACGCAGGACCTTGCCGCGGGCGAAGCGGGGGTCGTCAACGGCCGCTACGGTCGCCCCGAAGGCGATGATCATCGGACCGTCCGGTCCGTCGACCGCGGTGTCCTTTCCCTCCAACGTGGCCCGCACCTGCGCGGCGTCGGCGCGCAGCAGGTAGCCGGGGTGTCCATGACCGGGATGCCCGGGCAGGTCGGCGACGTCCGGGCGCCACAGGTAGCCGGTCGTCCGACCGCCGCGCACGACCGGCCGGCGGATGGTTCCGGTCGCGGTCATCCCGCCCGGGCTGTCGACCCGAACCCGGGCGCCCGCCGGGTAGGGCGGAGGCAGGCCGACGGATTCGAGCGCGAGGCGTTCCCGGTGCACGTCCAGGAAGCTCTGCTGCGCGAACGACAGCTCGCGGCGGTCCCACTGCTGGTAGATCACCTGGCCGATCACTTCGCGGACGGCGTCGTCCGACCGGGGATCCCACCCCGCCGGAATCATGACGTCGTCGCCGGCGAAGACGACGTCCCCGCCCAGCCAGACCCGGTAGGTCAGGTTGTGCCGGCTGCCGTCGTGCCGGCTGCCGTAGACGCCGTCGTCCGTGCCGGCGCCGACGACGTCGACCTGGTAGAGGTCGCGCTGCCAGGTCCGCAACGGCGGGTCGGTGTGCAGCAGCCGGCCGTAGGTGGCCGGTTCGCGGCCGGTGAGGTCGACGCGGCTGGCCCGCCACGGCCGTTCGTCCTGGTCGAGGCCGACGTCGAGGAGCAACTGTCCGTGCGCGACCTGCCAGCCTCCGGACGGGCCGGGGAAAACCAGCGCGTCCCGCCGCGGTGAGGCGGCGAATGTCGTGTGGACGGCCCGGGGAAACGGAAAGCGGAGGGTCTGCTCCAGCTCCCAGAGACTCAACCGGGCCACGGTGACGATCACGGCGGGTGTGCTGGTCTCGCCGGGCCAGCGCACCAGCTGGGCGGTGACGTCACGGGCACCGTCAGCCCCCGTGGTCGGCAGAAGCCGCCACCAGCCGGTGGGCACGGTGATACGAACCGGCGCCGGGTCGGTGAAGTACGAGTAGGAGGAACGCGGATCCTCGGGCATGGGACCTGTCATCAGCCGGCGGCCGGATCGGGCAGAAGGGTGGCCCGCACGGCCGGGGCGGGGCTGACGATCCCGCCGCGCAGCAGCCCGTGCGGGCCGAAAAAACCACCGGGCAGTGACGCCTGGTCCGGGTTCCACTGGTAGGACCGCACATCCTGATCGGCGCCCCGGGTTACCGCGGTGACCGTGCCGGTGAGCATCCGCCCGTCGGGCAGAGCGACCTCGACACGCTCACCGGGGCGCAACGGCCCGGGCTTCTCCGCGACCAGGCTCATCAGCTCATCGCGGCGCCGGAGAACATCACGTTGCCCGGCGGTCAGCGCCAGCTCCGGGTCGGGACTGGTCAGCATCACCATCAGGCCGCGGACGGTGTCGCTGCTGCGCACCACGATGCCACCGGGAACCTCGATGTCGTTCCCGGCGACCATCACCCGGTCGTTCACCGACAGCCGGTAGGTGAGCTCCCGCCGCCCCTCGCGGATGTCCCGGCTGAGCGCGAGGACGTCCAGCCGGTAGACGTCGGACAGGTCCTCGAGACCCCTCGCCTCCCAGCGCAGCAGCACCCGGGAGCATGCCAGGGACTCGGCGTAGGTGACCGGTCCGCGACCGGGAACCCGCACCAGATCCGATGCCCGGGGAACCCGGGCTTCATCCGGGCCAGGCGAGTCCGCGCCGCGCGCCGCGACGGTGACACCCTCGGCCTCGGCATCCAGACGCACGGTGACCGCCGCCAGGCGCAGGGCCTCGTGTACCTCGTCGCCGAGAGCCATCCCGATCTGCGGTTCCAGCTCCCAGCTCGACGCGGCGGTCACCGTGCGCGCCGGGACGGTGAACAGCACCCCCGCGTCCGGCGCGGCCGGCCGGTAGGCGGCGACGCACAGCCGGGTCCGCGGGTCGACCCCGACCAGCCACGCTCCCGACGGCGTCTCGACCACGGCCGGCCGTTCGCGCCGCCGCGCGACGGACACGGCTCGCGGGGTTCCCTGACGCGGACCCGCGGTGGCGATCATCGGCCGGTTCCGTTCGACCGGTGTCGGCGGTTCCACAGCCCGCGCACGCGCACCACCCGAACCGCCCGCACCACCCGACCAAACCCCTCACGGGGCGCGGCCGGCCGCACGCCCTGCGCCGCGGGCCGGGCCGGGGGCGGCTCCCCGGCGGCGAGGGCGAGCAGCGCCGGGTCCCGAAACCAGTAGCGTCCATGCAGGTGCACGGGCGGGAGCGTGTTGTGCAGCAGCAACGCCTGCCCCGGCGCCACCTGGCGCAGCAGATGCGCCGGGAGGAGTTCCAGCCTGGTCGGCGCGTCGTTGATACCCTGCCGTCCGCCACCCGGCGCGATATCACTGGACAGGCTGCGCGCGGCGACATGCTCCTGCCCGAGCAGCGAGGCGGCGTAGTCCAGGGTCGACTTGTCCGACAGCCCGGAGAAGAAGACCTTCGTGACCGCGTTGGACACGATGACGTCGGCTTTGCTGCCGTAGGCCGCGTCGATCTGCGCCTTGCTCTGGTAGACGAGCATCAGCTGGATGCCCATGCCCGCGCAGGTGGAGATCCGGCCGGGCAGATTCTTCATCGGCCAGTTCCCCGCCTCGTCGATGACGACGAGCAGTGGCGGGTCCAACGGCTTACCTGTCACCCCGACCCGGGTATACACCGAGCGGATCAGATCATCGACCAGGCCCCCGAGCACCGGCGCCAACCGTTCGGCCCCGTCGAGATCCGCACACAGATAGACGCTGTTCGACCGCCGCCGCGGCCCGTCCCCCGGCTGCCCGGCGTCACCGAAATCCTCCGTGAACGGATCGCCGTCGGTGAACGGGTTGTTGTCGGTGAACGGGTCGAGGGCGGTGTCGGGCTCGTCGTCGGGCTCGTCACCGAGCAGCCAGTCCAGGCCGATCTCCGACCCGGCCGCGGAATACTGCACCGACGGTTCCTGCCACGGCCGGATCATCTGCCGGGCCACGAGGAACACCGACGAGACCTGCTTGGGATCCGTCTTCCACACCGCGCTCAGACCGGCCAGCACCTGCTCGCCGTCCACCCGGATCGCCGGGTCATCGTGACGGGCGAAGGCCTGGGCGAAACGCATCACCCCGTCGCGGTCCATGCTCGTCGTCCAACCGACCACCGCGTCCATCCCCAGCCCGGCGGTGGCGGCAACCCAGAACAGCAGGCCGAGAAGGTCCTCACCGGCGGTAGTCCAGAAACTCATGTCCGATCCGGAGGAGGTCCAGTCGGTGCTGTTCGCGATCGACCGGGCGGCCAGCCGCGCCCCGGCCAGCCCGATGGACTCCGCCAGCGGCGACCAGGTCGCCGACAGTTCCCCAGTGACACCGGTCGGGTCGAAGACCCGCACCTGCCCGAGCGCCCGACGCCGGCGCACGGTCGCGCCCAGCAGGTCCGTCTTCACCGACAGGGCGATCAGCGGGCCGTCCCACTCCAGGATCGCCGGCACCGCCAACGCCGCGGTCTTCCCGCAGCGGGACGGACCGACGACCAGCACCGCCCCCCGGTCACCCCGGCGGCGGGCAACCCGCCGGTGCAGCAGCCGCGGCACCGCGTCATCCACCGGCAGGGACGCGTCCTCGGTCGCAAGCAACCGGGTAACGATCCCGCTCCGGGCCCGGCCGAGGATCATCCGGCCCCGGACCGGCCGGCGGACCCACATCGGGGCGATCTCCCACAGCCGGGCGAACCGCGCCTCCGGATCCAGGCCCATCCGCCGCCGACGAGCCACCCCGACCCGGCCCTGCAGCAGGAAGAACAGCACCCCGCCGCACAGCACCGCGACCGCCATCGGCACGACGCTTCCGGCCCAGTAGCCCACCGGCCCCGGCAGCAGGACCGCGGCCTCCGCCGGCCAGGCCCGCGCCGGATCACCCGGACGCAGGACGAGACGCGGCACCGCCACCACCGCCGCGCCCAACCCGACCGGCAGCGGTTCATGCGCCCCGAACAGCAACGCGGCGGTCTGCGCGCCCGCCCACACCCCGCCCACGCCCGCCAGCACCGCGACACCGACGAGCAGCAGCGCAGGATCGGGCATCACCCCCGCGC
>NZ_CDWWXA010000229.1:0-4403 GCF_977971845.1 Frankia sp. CeCAU1
ACCGCGCCTGCGCGTCCACCGCCCGGTAGGCGCTCTCGCCGCCGTTACGCTCGATCTCCCGCGAGATCGTCGAATGATGCCGGCCGAGAGCCTTCGCGATGAAGCGCGCCGACCGGTTCCTGCTCAGCTCCCGGGAAATCAGCTCCCGATCCTCGACTGTCAACTGCTCCCGCCGGCCCATCCACCATCCAGCCGCTCGACGCCGTCACGATCATCCTATCGGGGTGTCGCTACGACCGTTTGACCCCGCCGCGCGGGCCTTTCCGATAAGCCGCGAGCGCGGAAGCTCGTACGGAAGCGTAACGCCTCGAAGGAACCGGTCCACTGGGTGGACCAGGAGATTTTCTCGGTCACCTCGACTGGCTAGGCTCAGGCGGGACGGCATCGGACCGCCGCAGGCCCGAGTACCGGTGAGGAGACGCGGGTGGGAATCCTGGCAGTGACCACGGCAACGGCGGAGGCCGCGAAGGCGGTCGCAGAGATCTGGGGGAAGCTGAACACCTCAAGGACCTGCCTGCTAGAGGTGACCAACAGCACAGATCAGGTGCTACGGGTGGCTGGCGATTCGCACAGCCACGGTGGATTCGCCGAACCGCCGAGCCTGGAGATTCCGGCGAGGACCACCGATGTCTTCGGCTCGCAGAGCAAGTCCGGCAGCGTCATGACCGGTACCGAGGGTACGGTGATCTACCGGGTCGGCGATCTTCCGACCACGCTCCGGATCAGCTGGGACAATCCGTTCACCGGCAGCAACACCGGCAGTGCGACGCTTGAGGGTGAGCAGAGATTTGCCTTCCATGCGGGCTGCGTGGTCGGCGCGGGAAACTCCGCCCACCTGAAATACGAACTCCGCCCGGTCGACATGCACGGGCACGCGGTGTACGGCGGGATTCTGGAGAGGTGGGCCGGGCTGAGGTACTCGGACGGCCCGCTCGGCTTTCCGGTCAGCAACGAGGAGGGCGTGCCGGACGGGGTCGGCCGCTACGTGACGTTCGAGCGGGGGATCATCTACTGGCATCCCGATCCCAATGTAGGAGCGCACGCGGTCTGGGGCCGAATCGGTACCCGCTGGGAGCAGCTGGGACGTGAGCAGTTCGGTTATCCGATCACCGACGAACTGCCGACCCCGGATGGGCGAGGGCGCTACAACCACTTCCGGAAGTTCGCCGCCGACGGGCATGTCTACGACGCGTCGATCTACTGGACGGTGGCGACCGACGCGCACGAGATCTACGGCGCCATTCGGGCGAAGTGGGCCAGCCTCGGATGGGAACGGAGCCGACTGGGCTACCCGGTCGGGGCTGAGGAGGACTACCAGGGCGGGCGGCTGCAGCGATTCCAGTCGGGATCACTGTTCTGGAACGGCCACGACGTGGAGGTCCGCTGATGACGCCGGGGGAGACCGCGCCCGCCGGGTCGGCCCGTATGTCGGCGCCGCGCCGGACGCGCCCGCGCCTGGCGATGATCCTGAGCGTGGCGACGTTGGTCACGCTGGGAGCGTGTGGTTCGTCGCATGACGACCACGAACTGATTCCCGATCCCGGTCCGGCTGTCAGTACCACCACCGATCCGGCGTCCGGCTCGGTCCCTGGAGCCACCCGCCACACCGGCTCGAGGGGTGGATCCACGACCTATCACCTGTCGGTCGTCGTCGATGACGACGGCGTGGTCACGGTGGGGACGGCTCATTGTCCTCCGACGTGCACCTACCCGGTGCGCGCCGGGCAGCGGATCACGCTCGCGGCGGATCCCATAGAGTCTTTCGTCCGGTGGGAGGTCACCGGCCCAGGGCGCGGCCAGGACACCTGCACGGGTTCGCAAGAGCGTGAATGCACCATCACGTTCATCGGCGACACCACCGCGCGTGCCCGCTTCGGGCCCGACGACACCCCCAGCCCGGAGGACACCCCCAGCCCGGAGCAGACGCCAACGCCGGGTTCCAACGGGCGCGGGGAGCCGGGGACGTCGTCGACACCTCAGCATGGCTGAGGAGGACCGGGTCTTTCTCAGCTACGCGGAGGCCGACCGCGAGTGGGTCGCCGGCTATCTCACGCCCGCCCTCGGGCTGCGCCCCGACCAGGTGATCACCGCCGACGGCTTCCCGCCGGGCGAGCCGATCGTCGCCGCGTTCGAGCAGGCGGTTCTCGGCAGCCGCGCCACCGTGGTGGTGCTGACGCCGGCCTACCTGACCGACAGGTGGGCTGCCTTCGGGGAACTGCTGGCCTCCTACCAGGACGTCACCGCCGGTGGCACCTTCGCGGGCGGCGCCACCGCCACCGCGAAGGTCGTCCCGGTGCTGAGGGAGCCCTGCGACATCCCGCCGCGTGTCGGCTTCCGGGTTCGGCTCGATTTCACTGATCGCCGCCGCTGGGAGGCGCAGGCCGCCCGGCTGCGTGTCCTCCTCGCCCAACCGCCACCAGTTGGCGAGGAGATCCGCTGCCCCTACCCGGGTCTGGTGCCGTTCGACCGGACGCACACCCGGTTCTTCCACGGTCGTGATCGCGAGATCTCCGACCTGCGCAGGAGGGTGCGGGCACAGCCTTTCACTCTCGTGATCGGTCCGTCGGGCTCGGGCAAGTCATCGCTGGTGCTGGCAGGTCTGGTGCCCCGGCTGGGCGCCGGCCCGGACCGGTGGCTGGTGCGGACGCTGCGTCCGGGCGTGACACCGATGGCGGCCCTTGCGGGCGCGCTGGACGTCAGGCCGCCCAGGTCGGGCATCGAGCTGTCGGTGCCGGTCGCGGCTGCGGTCGACGGTCTGCTGGCCGGCCAGACGGTGTCGGAGGGCCGGCTGCTGCTCGTCGTCGACCAGTTGGAGGAGATCTTCACTCAGGCGCCGGCGGACTCCCGGGAGGCCTTCCTGACCACGCTGGTCGAGTTGCGCGCCGTCGAGTCCTGCCGGGTGGTCGCGACCATGCGGGCGGACTTCTACCCAGAGCTGATGGAGAGCCCGCTGTGGCCGCTCAATCTGGGTGAACGAGTCGAGATCGCGCCGCTGCGCGGGGTGCAGCTGCGCGAGGCGATCGTTCGGCCCGCCGCCGATGTCGGCGTCCACGTGGACCGGGGCCTCGTCGAGCGACTCATCGCCGACGCGGCGGAGGAGCCCGGGTCGCTGCCGCTGGTGCAGGAGACGATGGCGACGTTGTGGGAGGAGCGGGCCCGTCGGCTGCTCACGCTCACCGCCTACGAGCAGCTCGGCTCCGACGGGCGCGGTGGCCTCAGCGCCGTGCTCGCTATCCGCGCGGACGGGCTGTTCGCCCGGCTGACGCCGGCGCAGCGTGCGGTCGCCCGCCGCGTTCTGCTGCGTCTGGTTCAGCCGGGCGACGGCCGTGGTGACACACGTCGCCAGCAGCCGGTGTCCAGGTTGCGGGCTGTCGACGAGGACGAGGCATTGTTCGACACCGTCCTCGGCCGGCTGCTCGACACGCGGCTGCTGATCCCGAGCAGTGATGACAGCGGAGGCGACCAGCGCGTCGACCTCGCGCACGAGGCGCTCATCGCCGGCTGGCCAACGTTGCGCCAGTGGATCGACACGGCCCGCCAGGACCTGCTCTTCACTCGAACCCTGGCCCATGACGCCGAGCAGTGGTCCAGCGGTGGACGAGATGACAGCGGCCTGTATCGGGGAGCCAGGCTCGCCGCCGCGATGGACTGGGCCACTGCCAACAGCACGGAACTCAACCAGCTTGAGCGGGACTTCCTCCACGCGGGTCATGCGCACGAGGCACGGGAGATCGCGCAGGTGCGGCGGACCAACCGGCGGCTCGGGCTGCTCGCGCGGGGGCTTGCCGCCTTCCTGGCACTGACGCTCGTCGCGTCGGGGCTGGCGATCGCGCAGTCGGTGCGGGCCGGCAGGCTCGCCGACCGCGCCGCGGCCCAGAGCCGTGCCGCGCTGTCGCGCCAGCTCGCGGCGCAGGCGGTCGCGGCCCAGCCCAGCCAGCTGTCCCGAGCGCTCCTGCTCGCCGCCCAGGCCTACCGGGTCGACGACACGACGCAGGCCCGCAGCGCGCTGCTGTCTGTTCTGCAGAACAGTGACCCACGCTTGGTCAGCGTTCTCGCCGCGGACGTCGCACCTGCGGTCGATCCCACCGGCGTCGGCGAGTCGGTCCGCGCGGTCGCGGTCAGCCCCGACGGGAAGACGGTCGTGACCGGCACCGAGGACGGCACGGTGACCTGGTGGGACGGCGGCCGCCACCGCACCGGGGGTGCCACGGCCAGTGGCCAGCGGGGTGCGATCCAGGCGTTGGTGTTCAGTCCGGACGGCCGGATGCTCGCCTCGGGCAGCCTCGACGGCACGACACAGGTCTGGGACGTCGCCAGCCGGCGTGCACTCGGACCGCCGCTGCGTGCCGGGCGGGGTGCGGTGTGGGCCGTCGCGTTCGGTGCGGGCGGCGCGGTACTGGCGG
>NZ_CDWWXA010000230.1:0-4170 GCF_977971845.1 Frankia sp. CeCAU1
CACCCGCACCGTGGTCGCGTTCCGCGGCGCAACTCCCGGCAGCCACAGAGGCAGAAACAGCCGAGGAACCTTCGGAACCTCCGGTGCTGACCTGCTGGCCAGCCACGACCGGAGCAGCCTCACAGGTGCCCGTAGCGGTGTCGTCGAGGTCATCGAACAGCGACGGCTGAACAGGACCTCCGGTGCTCATCGTCCGGCCCACCAGCTGCCCACATCGGACCCTGCCGCCCGGGACGCTGGCAGGTCGGGAGGATCAGCCCCATAGCCGCCGTGATGCAGCCCCCGGCCCGCATACGTCCACCTGCCCAGGACAACCGTGTTCTCGTCCCCATCGATCCGGCCGAACGCATCCACCGGCACCCGGCCCGCCATCGCCGCGCCGATCGTGCGGGACCACACCCGCCGGACCGTCCGCAACGCGGTGAACGTCGTCGAGTACGCCCGGGATTTCGACAACCAGTGACCACCAAACCCCGCCTGATGAGACCAGCGGATCAGCCGGGGGACGTCGCCGGAGTCCCGGCCCAACGCCGCATCCAACGCCGCGGTGAACACCGGATCGTGACCGAGCCGCCAGCAGGTCCCCACCAGACGGCGCAGGTGGGGAGGCAAGGTGAGGCGTGCCAGCGCGGCCAGCGACCGCACCAGATGATCCAACGCCCCACCGGCCGCCGCCGACTTGGTGATGTACTTCGCCAGGTAGTTGCTGACCCGTCCGGCGTCGGTGGGCCCGTCGAGCGCGATGCGCCGAATGTCGACCTGCACACCCCAACGCACCGCCCACCCGTTGTTGAACGGCGCTCACTGGGTGCCAGGGGAGGAACATGGCGACGACCCCGGAGCACCTCCATCCGAGGGGAAGGGACTGGAAGGCCGCGGGGTCGTCTGCCGGGCGGACGGCGGGATAGTTCCGCGAGAAGCGTTGCTCTACCGGTCAGGCTTGAGGGCCTGCCGTACCGCAGACGGTCCCGGGAAGTCGGCGGGGATAGCGTCCATCAGCGTCTCGTTGGCAGGCTCACCCAGCCAGTACCCGGAGTTGCGACGCTCCCCGATCCTGCGGAAACCAGCTTTCTCATATGCCCGGATCCCCGCCAGGTTCGGAGAGAGTACCGATAGGTGGACGCATCGCAGGTTCGTCACGTGAAAGGCATAGTCGAGCGTGAGTCGCGTCGCTTCGGTACCGATACCGTTGCCACGGCTGGCCGGGCCGAGCTGGATCACGAACTCCCCGGTTCGCACGTGATGACCAATAAGGACGGCGGTGGTCCCCACCGGGGCCGGCGGGTTGGTGGTCACGTCGTAGACCGTGAACCTCAGCTGATCGTCGGTGCCGCGTGCCTGGTGTTGGAACCCCTCACGCCGGTTCTCCAACGAGTCCGGTGTCTGGCGACCATAGCCGACCAGGGCACCGGGATCCTGCTCCCACTGCCAGTAAAGATCGACGAGGTTGCTGGAGAACGGGCCGAGCCCGGCGCGTTCGCCCCGGATCCACACGGTCGGTTCATGCACGCCTGTTCTCGCTTCCGTCGTCGCGTTCAGGGATGGCGCGCAGGACGCCGAACCGCGCGGTTGACGACGGTTCGGCGACCCGATGGCCGTCGTCAGTCTCCACCCAGGCATGGAGCCGAACCGGGTCGGCTGCTGCGCCGTGGCACCACGTCACCCGTCTCCGGCCCATGGCCAGCAGCAGGAACGCCGCCGATGATTCTTCGGGACAGGCAACGCGACCCGGCATGACCGTTCCTGCCCGCCGAACGGCGTTGATCGCCTCCATGAGCTGGTCAGCTGAGGCACTGATCCTGGTGCGTCGCGTGGTCCACGTCAGCAGACGCAGCAGCCGCGCCATCCGTCTGCGACCGCGTCCGGCCGCGAGCGCGCAGAGCACGACGAGCAGGGCCGCACCCGCATGCAGGGTCATCCCGAAGGATGCGGATCCGGCCGTGGTGCGCCCGGCCTGCATCTCCTGTGTTCCCCAGCTCGGCACCCACGATGGCCCGACCACCGTTGATTGGCCCGCCCGGTGCCTGGGGGTCCACACGATCAGCTCCGCCGTAAGGAGCTGTTCACGAAGGGCCCACGCGGACTGTGTTCACGAAGGGCCCACGCGGACTGGGGGTCCAGCAGCCCCGGCCGGTTGCCATAGCCGCTGGTCGTTGCCGCCTCCCACCAGCGCGCGGCAGGCCCGGTCAGTACATCAGCACGGCCGTTGCGGTAGTTGACGATCACCGTAGCCGGGCCGACATCGAGCGCACGAACGTGTTCGGGGACAGCGATGTACTCACATGACATCATCTGTCGCCCTCCGCAGTCGTTGGAATCCACGCCAGATCGGGTGCGTCTCCCAAGGCCCGTAGCCATACCTCCGCCGCCAAGGCCGGCTCCACGGTCGCGAACGGGACAGGGAGCCCCGCGGCCATCATCGTCAGCGTCTGTCGGAACTCGCCGGGTTCGACGAGGCCCAGCGCAGCCAACCGGCCGTCGGCCAAGGCATGGAGCGAAGCCAGATTCGCACGCATCCCCTGATAATGGTCAGGATTGAAGTCGCCTTTGGTGGTGCGCTCTGCCAGTCTGCTGGGGAACAGGTCCGCCATCGCAGCCCGCAACACGGGCTTGTACTCGGCAGGGCCGGGCCGGTCGCCCAGGGGTACCGACAGGTAAGCATCCACCACGCGAGAGTCCGTGAACGGGTTATGTAGCGGGACCCCGGCTGCTTCGGCAAGCTGGATATCGGCGCGCGCGGAGCGTCCCACCTCCGCCATTCCTTCACCGGTCATGACCGTGGCGAATGAGCCGGGAGTGGGATCTTCCAAACATTCAGCCAGTGCCGCGGCAACGGTCCGCGCTCGTTCCCGTGCCTGCAAGGTCGCCCATGAGGGAAGAGGTTCGATCCCGCACCAGCCGATATCGCCATCGGCGTTACTTCGTGAGGAACCTTCACCCAACTCCGTGGCCAGCGCCACCAGCGCCCCCGCGCGATGTCCTCGCGAGACACGGTGAGCCGACCGCAGTAGCGGCCACACGGGAATCCTACGCAAACGCGCCCATCGGACCGTTTCGACCACCGCCCGCCGGCTATGCCCGGTCGCGAACAAATCCGCCAGAATGATTGGTGGAGAACACAGCAGGCTGTCCCCGCCGTCGCCGGTCAGATGACAGTCGGTACCGAAGGTGCTCCGCATCCAGGTGAGCTGGCCGGAGAAGCGTGCATGCGCGATGGTGGACGGTGCCGGTTCGTCTGTTACTGGAACAGCATCCAAGGCGGAATACGGTGCGTGCTCCGCACCCAGCGGCATGAGGCGATGAACGATTCCGGAATGCCCGGCCGCGAGCCGCGCATAGTCCACGTCTCCACCCGTCGTGTGGCCGACCGGATGCACCGTCACCCCGGTCACCGGCCGCGCACTGCCGGACGACGCATGGGCCAGCAGAGCGAGAGAGGTCGAGTCGAACCCACCCGACATATCCGCGGTCAGCGCTGTCGCCCTGACAGCCCGCACCGCCACCGCCGCCGCCAGTTCCGTCCGCAGTCGTCCGCCGGCTGAATCTGTACTTGGCCGAGGTGACCACATCCGTTCGGCCCGCATCGCCCCCGACCGGGCCAGGGTCAGGCGATGCCCGGCGGGCACAAGCCCCACACCCTTGAACGCGGACCGCCCCGCAAACAGGACAGGCACCGACGGAGCCAACAGCCACATCGCCAACCGATCCAGATCCGGCCCAGCGCCGGTCAGAGCAGCCAAAGCGCGCGAGCTGGAAGACCAGTACACGCCGCCGTCCAACGAAGCCGTGTAGATAGGCCAAGCCCCACCGAGGTCAGTCCAGATGCGAGTAAGACTGTCGGTGACCTCCACAGTGGTGTAACTACCCGCCCACCGCCAGGCCACATCGTCTGGAACTCCGTGCGTCCCCAGTCGCGCCAAAGAAATCTGAGTAATGGCGCATGGGCCGATCACGGCAACCATTCGATGGTCGCTGCACGTCGCGCGGACCTCATGCCCGCCCCACCTTCCGACCGTCCAGCATCCGGCAATGGTCGGCCACATCTTCGCACCGTCGACAGGGGCCCGCGGTGGCATTGTGGTGCTACTGAAGCCCCCGAACCAGCGTATTTCTCCCATCCCTTCCGTCCTTTTCTGAACGTACTGATGCCTGGCCCCGTGCAGGACCAGG
>NZ_CDWWXA010000231.1:0-4149 GCF_977971845.1 Frankia sp. CeCAU1
ACGATCACCTCGGGTGGGGGCCGGAACCCCGCGAACTCCGATGTCGGGACCGGTGGACAGGCACGACGTCGACGCATCACACGATCATGACCGGTCGGGAACTGCGAGACAACGGGCTCTGCCGATGCAACAGACCCGGCGCGCTCGCGCGGCACGTGGTTGGTCACGGCGCAGAGCTTGCCTGATCGCGTCGCTGCGTTCTCGGGTATGTCGACGGGTCCACCATTGATCTCAACGAATTGTCTTTGGAGGATCAATGCGCTTAAGGGTCTGTTGTGTCGCGTGCCTCTCCGGTGGCTCTGGGTGGCGGGGTTAGACTCCGACCGGCGGGCCGTTGTGGGCGAGAGGGGACTGGGATGCCGACGGATTCTTTTGTTCACCTCCATGTGCACACTGAGTATTCGATGCTGGACGGTGCGGCGAAAACGGGCCTGCTTTTCAAGGAAGCGGCGAAGCTGGGGATGCCGGCCGTCGGGATGACCGACCACGGTAACATGTTCGGTGCCTACGAATTTTATCAGGGTGCGAAGTCCGCCGGTGTCAAGCCGATCATTGGGATCGAGGCGTACCTGGCGCCCGAGTCGCGCCACCACAAGCGGCCTGTCCTGTGGGGGGAACGCTCGCAGCGCGACGTCGACCCTGCGGGTGAGGGCGGTGACGTGTCCGGTGGCGGCGCCTACACCCACATGACGATGCTCGCAGCCAACGCCGCCGGGCTGCGCAACCTGTTCCGGCTGTCGTCGATCGCGTCGATCGAGGGCTACTACCGCAAGCCGCGGATGGACCACGAGCTGGTCTCCCAGTACTCCGAAGGGATCATCGCGACCACGGGCTGTCCGTCAGGTGAGGTGCAGACCCGGCTTCGTCTGGGCCAGTTCGACAAGGCGCTCGCGGCAGCGGCCACCTACCAGGAGGTCTTCGGCGCGGACAACTTCTTCCTGGAGTTGATGGATCACGGTTTGCCGATCGAGCGCAGCGTCCGCCAGGGGCTGCTCGACATCGGCAAGCGGCTGGGACTCCGCCCGTTGGCCACGAACGACTCGCACTATGTGACCGAGGACCAGGCGGGCAGCCACGAGGTGCTGCTGTGCGTCGGCACCGGTAAAAAACTCGACGATCCGACCCGTTTCAAATTCGACGGATCGGGATATTATCTCAAGTCTTCGGAGGAAATGCGCAACTTGTGGGACGGTGAGGTCCCCGGGGCCTGCGACAGCTCTCTGCTTATCGCCGAGCGCGTCGAGTCCTACGACGATGTTTTCAAGTTTGTGGACCGGATGCCGCGCTACCCTGTCCCCGCGGGTGAGACGCAGCTGTCCTGGCTGCGCAAGGAAATCGACCGCGGACTGACGTGGCGCTTCCCTGCGGGCGTGCCCGCCGATGTGGTCGAGCGCGTCGACTACGAGGTCGGCGTGATCGACAAGATGGGTTTCCCGGCTTACTTCCTGGTCGTCGCCGACATCTGCAAGTTCGCGAGAGATCGGGGCATCGGGCTGGGTCCGGGGCGTGGATCGGCGACCGGGTCGATGATCGCCTACATCCTGGGTATAACCGAGCTGAACCCGATCGAGCACGCGCTGATCTTCGAGCGGTTCCTCAACCCGGAGCGGATCAGCCCGCCGGATATCGACCTGGACTTCGACGAACGTCGACGCGGTGAGGTGATCCGCTACATCACCGAGCAGTACGGCGAGGACCGCGTCGCGCAGATCAACACCTTCGGCACCATCAAGGCCAAGGCCGCGATCAAGGACTCGTGCCGGGTGCTGGGTTACGACTACGCCCTCGGTGACAAGATCTCAAAGGCGATGCCGCCGGATGTGATGGGCCAGGGCATCCCGCTGGCCGGGATCTTCGACCCGAACCATGAGCGGTACGGTGAGGCCGCCGAGGTCCGGGCCCAGTACGAGACCGACACCAAGGTTCGGAAGGTCATCGACACCGCGCGGGGGCTGGAGGGGCTCACCCGCGGCACTGGTGTCCACGCCGCCGGGGTCATCCTGTGCTCGGAGCCGCTGCTGGATGTCCTGCCGATCCATCGCCGCGACAATGACGGCGCGATCATCACCGGGTTCCCGTTTCCTCAGTGCGAGGAGATGGGCCTGCTCAAGATGGACTGCCTCGGGCTGCGGAACCTCACCGTCATCGGTGACGCGATCGAGGCCGTCAAGCGTAACCGCAACGTCGACATCGACCTGTCCACCCTCCCCTTGGAGGACGCCAAGGCCTTCGAGTTGCTCGCCCGCGGCGACACGCTCGGGGTGTTCCAGCTCGACGGCGGACCGATGCGTAACCTGCTGCGCCTGATGGCACCGACGAAGTTCGGCGACATCGCCGCCGTGCTCGCGCTCTACCGGCCCGGCCCGATGGCGGCCAACAGCCACATCGAGTACGCAGACCGCAAGAACGGCCGCAAGGAGATCCTCCCGATCCATCCCGAGCTCGCCGAGGCGCTGGAGCCCATCCTCGGCGAGACCTACCACCTGGTGGTCTACCAGGAGCAGGTCATGGCCATCGCCCGGGAGCTGGCCGGCTACAGCCTCGGCGGCGCCGACCTGCTGCGCCGCGCGATGGGTAAGAAGAAGAAGGAGATCCTGGACAAGGAGTTCGCTCGGTTCTCCGCCGGGATGAAGGAGAGGGGCTACACCGACGCGGCGGTCCAGGCGCTGTGGGACGTGCTTGTCCCGTTCTCCGGCTACGGGTTCAACAAGTCCCACACCGCTGGGTACGGTGTCGTGTCGTTCTGGACGGCCTACCTCAAGGCCAACTACCCGGCCGAGTTCATGGCGGCGCTGCTGACGTCCGTCGGTGACGACAAGGACAAGATGGCGGTGTACTTGGCGGAGACCCGCCGGATGGGTATCCAGGTCCTGCCCCCCGACGTCAACGAGTCGGACCTGCGGTTCGGTGCGGTCGGGGACTCGATCCGCTTCGGCCTGGGGGCCGTCCGTAATGTGGGGGAGAACGTCGTCGCCTCGATAGCCGCGGCCCGGCGGAGGAAGGGCGCGTATGAGTCGTTCGCCGACTTCCTGCAGAAGGTCGACATCGGGGTGTGCAACAAGCGCACCATCGACTCGCTGATCAAGGCCGGGGCGTTCGACTCGCTGGGCCATCACCGCCGGGTGCTGGTCAACGTGCACGAGAACGCGATCGACGCGGTGATCATCACGAAGCGGGCCGAGGCCATCGGCCAGTTCGACCTGTTCGGCGACGGGGGCGCCGGCGAGGAGGAGAGCCCGGCGCTAGGACTCGACCTGGACCTGTCCGGCCCCGAATGGCCGAAGAAGGAGCTGCTGGCCCAGGAACGCGACATGCTCGGCCTGTACGTGTCCTCGCATCCGCTGGAGGGTGCCGAGCGGGCGCTGGATCGCCACCGCGACACCCGGATCGTCGACCTCGCCGAGGCCAGCGACGGGACGACCGTACAGATCGCCGGTATCATCAGCAAGATCGATAAGCGGATCAACAAGAACACCGCCAAGGCGTGGGCGATCGTGACCGTCGAGGATCTCGACGCCTCCGTCGAGGTGCTGTTCTTCCCCCAGTCCTACGAGGTCCATTCGTACGCGCTCGTGACCGACGCGGTCATCTCGGTGCGGGGCAGGATCAACGAGCGGGAGGGGTCGGTCTCGCTGTTCGCCCAGGACCTGACGGTGGTCGATGTCGCGACGCACGTGAACGGACCGCCGGTCGTCATCACTCTGCCGTCACACAAGATCACACCACCGCTGGTCGATGACCTCAAACTCGTCCTGACGACCCATCCCGGGACAACTCCGGTGCACCTGCGTCTCGAAGGCCCGCAGAACACGCATCTGCTCCTGCTCGAACTCCAGGTGCAGGCGAGTAGTTCGCTGCTCGGGGACCTCAAGGCCCTGCTGGGTGCCCGAGCGGTCACCGTATGAGCGACCCGTCGCCGGAGGCGGGACAGCCTGCCGAGGTTGTGGGGTGCCAGAAGTCGGCTTGGGCCCGTGAGCTGGGCTGACGCGCTGACGCGGTGGAGCGGGCTGCCGGCATGATGGTCAGCTGTGTCCATCGGCGCTGTTGCATTGGGCGGAGGCGGGGCGTGGTGGAGCCGTCTCGGGTGGGCGGTCAGATGGCCAGGGTGAGTTCGGTGAAGGCAGCCGTCAGCCGGTTCCGGAGGTCGGC
>NZ_CDWWXA010000232.1:0-3980 GCF_977971845.1 Frankia sp. CeCAU1
GCCGTCCGCCACCCCGGGGCATAACGGACAGCGTTCGAATGGTTTTGTTCCGCCGTGTAAGGGGGTGCGGCGGGGGATACCGTCTCCAGACGAGTGGGGACGGGTCCAAGCGGCTCACGCGCCGCGCTGGTCGGCCCGGCAACGCGCGCACGCGGCGGCCATGTTCGGGCTCGTGTTCCCTCCCTCCGGTGACGGATCCGCCGGTGCTCCGTGAGGCGGACGGCCACGCTCCCGCTGGTCGGGGGACGCGCGGCCGTCCACCGGCGGGCCTATGCGGCTTCGGTAGCGGCACCCTTCCACTCAACGACGATCAAATCCGGGTCGAAGCGGCTGCCCTTGTACCGGGCCTTCTTCACCACGACCGCGTTGATGTAGTCCTCGACGATCGCACGCTGCCGCGACAACGGGTAGCTGTCCCACTCGGCGCGGATGTTCGCGGGACGCGCTTTGACCACCGCGACAGTCGAAACGTGCTTCTTCCGCTCGGCGAGCAACTCCCTTTCCTGGTCCTCGAAGTGCCGAAGTAGATCAAAGTACCGATCTGTGCTGATCTTCCGCTCCTTGTAACCGGCGTTGAGTGCGGCTATCCGCTCCTGCGTGTCGGCAAGCTCGTTTTCCTTCGGCCATGTCGTGTCAACACGGGCCGCGGCCTGGCTAAGCTCCATCTCCACCTTGGCGATAAGAGCAGCAACGACGTAGGCATCGACCTTGGCGCCATCGCGTACGATCTTGGCGCATCCAAGATTCTGCGGGTTGCACCGGTAGGCGTACCCGCGTTCTCCCGGGCGGGGCATGCCCGACATCTTCCGGGTGCACTCCCCGCACCGGGTGATCCCGCTGAGCAGATAGCGGCGGGCGTTGTGGCCGGTCCCGGGCTGCTTCCGGCGACCGATCTTCGCCACGACCTTTTCCCACTCGTCCGGCGTGATGATCGGCTCCCACTGTCCGACCACAGGATTCCCGGCCGGGTCCCGGACGATTTCGACGTGTCGGCATGTCTCTCCGGTCTGCGGATTGACCGTCGACACCATCCGGCCACGCCATCCGCACAGACGTGGGTTCCGCAAATACGGCTTGATCGTGTTCACCCGCCACGGCTTCCCCCGGGTACCGGTGATCCCACGCGCGTTGAGATCGCGCACGACCGCATCCAACGGGATGCCCTCGGCCACGTCCCGGCAGACCCGCCGCACGATCGGCGACTCCACCGGATGCAACACGGCATGATCCTCAGCCCACCCGAACGGACGCGGTCCCGAGCCCGTTGATCCCTCCGCCTGCAACTCCAGGTGCTTACGGCGCACCCGCCGTGCGGTGTCCGCCGAAGACTTGTTCGCGCACGCAACCAAGATCCGGGCGGTGAACCGGCCATTGTCCGTCAGAAGATCAAAACCGCCGGTCAGACCCACCACCGGGCGGCGGTGATGCTCCACGATCTCAATCGCGTCTTCCAGGTCCCGGGGATCACGCGCCAACCGGTCCAAGTCATAGACGACCACGCCCTGAATCACACCGGAACGCAGATCGGCCAACATCTGTTCCCATAGCGGCCGGACTACCCGCCACACCACGGTGCCGTCCGGGAGACGTACCTTCCGCTTCTTGTACGCGGACGTGTCATTCTCGTTGTAGACCTTGCCCACCGTGCCACCGACCGAAGTCACCCACGCGCGCTCGTCCGCTTCCTGGCGGCCGGTACCCTTCTCATCCCTGGCCGCGTCGTCAGAGATCCGAAGGTACAGACCCCACACCCGACCATCAAACTCGACCAACGACCGGACATCGACCCCAGCATGCGGGTAAACAGCCGGAACCGGAAGCCTACGAACAGAACCGCCATCCACGACCATCGACATAACCAAAGTATATTTCGGAAAACATCCTCGTACCGATGTCGAGGAACTGGCGGATCCCGACCTCTCCGGCCAGGAACCGGGTCGCCCGTGTCATGAACGCCCGGTTCTCCCGGGCCGTGACGCGGGCGTTGGGGAACGCGGCGATGACCTGCTCGGCGGCCTCCCGGTCGGCCGGGAAGTTGTCCTTCCCGCCCAGGTAGTAGTCATACATCCGGGCCGTATGAGGAAGATCCATCCGCAGGTTCACCGGCTCCCGGTCCCCCGTAGTCGCTACCCACGCCGGGTCCCGTGTTTCCGTCACCGCTCCTCCATCCCCTTGCCGCTCGGACGTCCGCTCGCCACTCGGATGATGCCACTCGGATGCCACTGACGAGCACCCTAACGGCACGGGCAGGCACCATCCACAGCAGCCCTGGAGAAGGCCCGACCCTGGGGAAGGTCCTGCCCTGGAGAAGGCGGCCGCTGGAAACGGGCCCGGCCCGGCGGGGCCCGTCGCCTTTCCCACCCACACCCGGCTACGGAAATGGGAACGTCCCCACCGCTGCAACGCCGGCTCCACGCACCCGAACCGCCCAGTCCAGGCGCGATACCAAAACTTTAGGTTCATGTCCATTCACGGGTGAACCCGTGGTTTTCCCGTCCGGCGATCGCCGGGTGGGTGGCCAGGGGTAGCCAGCCAGGGGCAGCCGGCCGCTATCCCGGTCCTGCACGCAGGCGAGCCGCAGCAACACCGTCAGCAACGGGAGCACCGTCGGCGGACGTGGACGTTCATACCCTTGAGGTGGTGCCCGCCGGTCTTTCGACGGTGGCGGGAGCTCGGATTCGACCACCGCCCATACTCCTCGCCACGCTCCGCATAAAAAAGAAGATCTAAACCAGGATCTCCTGGAAGAGTGGCTTCGCTCAGGACACTGACCACCCGATTTCCAGCTATTGACTACCCGGAGGGGTGGTGCACCGCTCCCCGCCGACTGCAACGCTGTGACTCACTTCATACAACAAGGCAGCGGAAAGCCGATGGGAACCCTTGTCAACGTCGACAACGCTGACACGCTCACCGAGCTGTATGCGACGGACGGTGAACCTGTCACGCAGGTCAAGACGGTGACAGCATTGCACGATCAGGCGCGGTGTTCCGTCGACCGCCAACCGTCATGATCTTCGCTGGCTGTGCACGCAATACGGCGATCCGGGTTGACACCCCGCCAAGGAGAAATAATGACCCCCGCATACCCGATCACCCACGATAGGTGGTACACGCTGGCGAGGACGCCCGCCGTCGAGTTCTTCCAGGCGAGGACTCGGGAACTTGCCCCGCAGCAGCCAGTCGAATCCGGCAAGACCTGGGGAAAACTGGTCGTAAACCCGAAGACCCCCCGAATCGCTACGATTTCCCTCGACGCCGCTGCCCAACTGGCCACTGCGGCCGCCTGCCTCCGGACCGCCCGGCAGGTTCGCGGGACGGAGCGCCGCAGGCGGTTCGCCCGCCTCGCCGCTGGCGGCGTGCTGGTTGCCAACCTCGCGACGGCGGCGACGTTCCTCGCCGGCGGCTTCCTGACTGGCCGCATGTCCCCGAGCTATGCCGTCTTCCTCGTTCTCTACGGGGTGGCCCTGGCCGGGCTACTGTCCCTACCCACCGCACCGGCGGAAGGCCAGGGCGAGAACACCAGGACCGCGCGACACGGCGGATACCGCTGGCATACGATCACCCTGCTGGACTGTGTACTGATCGTCGGCTCGATCATCCTGCTGGCGTGGGGGACGACGCTCGCCGCGCTCGTCCCGGCCGGCCCGCCCGACCCCATCCAGCTCCTGGCCGCCCTGCTCCACCCGGTCGCCAGCCTGATCCTCGCCACGGCGGTGCTGCTGATCACCTGCTTCCGCCGGCCGCGTTCCCCGGCGGCGTCGGTACTGCTCAGCACGGGCCTGCTGATCGACGGACTCACCAGCAACATCTCCGTCTACAGCACCGCGCCGGACAGCCACCACCTTCCCCTCTGGGCCATGATCGGATTCACCCTCGCCTTTATGATGATCTTCCTTGCCACACTGCTACCGGCGCGCACGCACCCCGACAGCCCCACGCCCGACAGCCCCACGCCCGACAGCCCCACGCCCGACAGC
>NZ_CDWWXA010000233.1:0-3962 GCF_977971845.1 Frankia sp. CeCAU1
GTGCGGACGGGTGGGCGGAGCGCGCGCCGTGCGCCGGTCCCACCAGACGGTTCAGCGTGTAACCGGCGATCCCGGCTAGGACCGCCACGACGAGGACGAACGTGATGTAGGGCAGCAGGCTCTCACGTGGGGCGGGCGGTGGCTCGGCGCGGCTGTCGTAGGCGTCCCTGGCCCGGCTGTCGTAGGCGTCCCTGGCGCGACTGTCATAGGCGTTGAAGTCGCCGTAGTCGTCGTCGTCGTCGACGACGTCATAGCGCCGGTACTCCTGCGCGGCCGGTGCCATTTACTCCCCAAGGCGTAGGAATGTCACGCTTAAGCGCACCTTACGCGCCCACTGAGGAGCCACCGGGTACCGGCACGATCGGCCGGCCCCGATCGTGTTACCGCGGACCGGCCAGCTCGCCCGGGGTGCCGGTCACCCGCCCGGGGTGCCGGTCAGCCGACCGGGGAGGACTTGGCGACCACGGCGACCAGGAGGCCGCCGCCGGTGGTGAGGAGCATCTGGGTAAGCCGCACGTCGTCACGCACAGCTGTGGCGAGTTCGCGGACCGCCACCGCCTCGGGGCCGGTGGCCTGGCCCCGGGCCAAGGCCGGCACGCTGGCGAACGCCACCACGCCGCCCGGCCGCAGCAGCCGCAGGGCCTGGGCGAGGTATTCGGTGCCCTCACGCCGGTCCGCGTCACAGAACACGAGGTCATAGGCGCCGTCGGTCAGCCGGGGGAGAACGTCGAGGGCGCGGCCGGTGATCAGCCGGCTGCGCCCGGGGGTCATCCCCGCGTCGGCGTAGGTGCGCCGGGCCAGCCGAAGGTGCTCGGCCTCGACGTCGATGGTGGTCAGGGTTCCGTCAGGCCGCATCCCGCGCAACAGCCAGGTACCGGAGACCCCGGTACCTGTGCCGATCTCGACCACCGCGCGGGCGCCCACGGCAGCGGCAAGGAAGCGTAGGACCGCGCCGGTACCCGGGCTGACCGGGACGATCCCGACCTCCTCGGCTCGGGCGCGGGCAGCGCGAAGGATCGGGTCTTCCAGCAGGAAGCCCTCGGCGTAGGCGGCGGCGGACTCGAGTTCGCCGATGTCAGTGTCCGGCATGACTTCCTCAGCCTACGGGAACGGGAGACCGAGGACGCGCGTTCATCTGGTCAACGCGCATCGTGTCGAGGATCGAGGGGAGAAACATCGGTGTCCGCAGCGGGATTCGCCGCTCCCTGGCCGGCTCGTCGGGTACGTTTGACGCGAACCGACCGAGAGGCGGCCGTGGCTGCTCAGGACCCCGGGGCGGGCTCGGACGCCGTCGGCGTCGCCGCCACCGCAGAAGCTTCGGGTTGGGTTCCTCCTTCCTGGGAAGACGTGGTCCGTGAGCACGGCAACCGGGTCTATCGCCTCGCCTACCGCCTCACCGGTAATGCCCACGACGCCGAGGACCTGACACAGGACGTGTTCGTCCGGGTGTTCCGGTCGTTGGCGGACTACACCCCCGGCACCTTCGAGGGATGGCTGCACCGGATCACCACCAATCTCTTCCTCGACCGCATGCGTCGCCAGCAGAAGATCCGGTTCGATGCGCTGCCCGAGGACACCGAGCGGCTGGCTGGCCGCGAGGCGAGCCCGGAGGCGGTCTACGCCGAGGCTCATCTCGACGCGGACGTCGAGGCCGCGCTCGCCGCTCTGCCGCCCGACTTCCGGGCCGCCGTCGTGCTGTGCGACATCGAGCAGCTCTCCTACGAAGAGATCGCTCAGACGTTGGGCGTGAAACTGGGCACAGTGCGTAGCCGGATCTCGCGCGGTCGGGCGATGTTGCGCGCGGCGCTGGCTGATCGCGCGCCACGTACTGGTGACGGCGCCGCGTTGTCCGCCGCCGTGACGGTCTCGGACGACGCCCTTCTCGCCGCGGAGCCCGCCGTCGGGCCGGTGGCGGCGGAGCTCGCCGAGGCGGACGTGGCGCCGCCGGACACGACCAGACCGCGTCGGGACCGAGGCGACGATGGGCGGCCCAGAAGCAGGGGACGGCATGGGCCCGTCGCCGCCGGGAGCAAGGGTGGTGCTCCGCGGGAGCGGCGGGCGTGACCGAGCATCTCGGCGATCGGATCTCGCCTCTCATCGACCATCAGCTTGATCATGACGCTCGCGACCGCGCGCTCGCGCATCTTGCCCGCTGCGGGGAGTGCCAGCGGGAGGTGGCGGCCCTGCGGATGGTCAAGGCACGGCTGGTTGCTCTCGATGGTCCGGATCTTCCTGGCGGCCTCGCGGTCCGGCTGCTGAGCCTGGGCGGTCCGACCGCGCTGCCCGCGCCCCCGCCGGGTTCGTCCCAGCGCTTCCCGCGGTCCCAGCGCTCCCAGTTCCGTCCTGCGCCGGACAGGCGGGGGCCTACCCGTCTCGACCCGGTCAGGCCTCCCGGGGCGTTCACGGTGACAGTACCGGCCCTGCTGCCGCGTTCCGTCGAGCTCCGACAGCCCCCCTTCGATCCTCGCCCGGGCGCCGGCACTCGTCCCGCCTCGCCCAGGCTCGCCGCTCGACCGGCGCCGGCAGCCACCGGCGGGGCGGCGCGCGGTCCGGGTCAGGCGGGCCGTCCCGCGTCGGGGCCCGCGCGTCAGCACCTGCGGCGGCCGGCCTCGCCCGCCCCACGCCGGCGGCTGCCGGCCCCGCACCGTCGTCCCACCCCCCGGACCAGCATGCGCCGAACCCTCCTCGGATCCGCCGCGCTGATGCTGCTCGCCGTCGCTGGTGCCGCCATCGCCGACGGCCAGGAGAGTACCCAGACGCCGGGGTCCGTCGCGGTGCCGACGGTGTCCTCGGTCGTCGCCCCGGGCGTTGCGAACGGCGTCCCGAGCCGGCTCACCCCGATGTTCGCCCCGGTCCGGGTGTCCTTGCGCCGTTGATCGTCCGCCCGTTCGGGCCGACTTGAGCAAATTCGGGCCGACCCGGGCGAACACGTTCCCCATCGACCCGGTCGGGGGTGTTTGAACGGGGGTATTCGGACGGGGGTATTCGGACGGGGTAGGCCGTCCCGGGTGCCGGGAGGCGGTCGGGGCCGTGAGTTTCAGGGTGTCGCCTGCTCCGTCTCCCGGCGCCAAGCCCTGGCTGGTCGCCTTTGTCCGGCTGTCCGCCCCGGTCGCCGCCGGAAACCGGCGGGACGCATCTTTCCGGTACCTGAAAGACATTTTCTGGGTGTTCTGGAGGAGAGGTCTCGTCTGGCCTGATGTGAGGCTTTACCGTGTTACCCGCTCGGACGCGTCGCGCGTGCTTTCCAGGACGGAACCGGTCGCCGGCGTTCCGCCGTGCCATGCGACGAGCGAGTCGGGGAGGACGTGTGGACGTCAGCGACAACGAGGTGCCTGTCGCGAGCGTGGAACCGGTCGACCCGCCCGTACGGCCCCGACGTCTCGAGCGGTCATCCACGATGCGGTCGGTTCCCGCCGGCCCGGGCCACCGCGCCGATCCTTCCCGCCCTGGCGTCCCGCGAGCCGCCGGCGCGGCGCCTTCCGCCACCGACGGCAAGCCGCGGACCGATCAGGCCGGTGGCCGGGTCGCGGCGGCGCGCGACGAGACGACCGTCCCCTCGACCGGCGGGACGATACCCGTCAGTCGGCTCCGCCTTCCCGCCGCGCCCCGGCCCACCACGGCCGGCGGTGCCGGGCCGCGGGTACAGCCCGGGGTGGTCGTCCCCGTGCAGCCGTCGGGACCCGTGCAGCCGTCGGGACCCGTGCAGCCGTCCGGGTCGGAACCGGCGGCCAGGACACGCCGTCCGCAATCGCCTCGTACGGCATCCACCACCGCGATGACCGGGCCGGCGGAGGAGACCCGGCCCGAGCGGCGACCCACGGCCGCCGGGACGCCGGGCACGGGTAGCCCGGCGGCACGCGCTCCTGAGCCGGGCCCGGGGGCTCCATCGGGTGCGGGGCCATCGGGTGCGGGGCCGCAGCCGCGGCCCACAGCCCGTGAGGGTGCGACGCCGGAATCCGGGG
>NZ_CDWWXA010000234.1:0-3902 GCF_977971845.1 Frankia sp. CeCAU1
CTCATAATCCGTCGGTCGTGGGTTCGAGCCCCACCCGCCCCACCCCTCCTGACCTGGCCTTTTGCAGCGGCCAGGTGGCCGTGGAGATCAACAACGGGCCCTGGTGGTGACGTGCTGGTGACGTTGCGACCGCAACCATTTTCCGAGCCTCCTCCGCTGGTTGCGGAGAGTGGCCGTGGCTGGTGAGGGTGCCTCGGTGCCGGTCGATGCGGACGAGCTCTTGGTGGCCCTCGGCGGCCCCGCCGCGGTCGTGGGGATGGCCTGGTCTACCGGCTGTTTGACCGATCTTGACCGTGCGCGGTTGGTGTGGTCTCCCGCGCTGCTGGTGGATCAAGAGCCGATGCGGTCGGTGTGACCGGAGTTTGCTGCGAACCTGACCCGGGGTGTCCTACAGGTCGAGGCCAGGTCCGTTGGCGGGGGGTGGTGTGGGGTCGTCCAAGCTGTCGGGTTCCACCTGGCCGGGTGGGTGTCGGCGGGGGACGATGTCGGCGGCGGCTTTGGCCGCGGCGCGATCCGCGTCGGCGAAGACCGAGGTGTAGACGTCGCCGGTGAAGTGGACGGAGGAGTGTCCGAGGAGTTCGGAGACGACCTTGAGGTCCTTGGTGGCCCGGTAGGTGAGGCTGGCGGCGGTGTGCCTCAGGTCGTGCAGTCGGATCGGGGGCAGGGGGCCGAAGGCGAGCGCGGTCTGAATGGCGTCTTCGGGCATGAAATGCCGGGCGGCGAGCTGGTCGACGGTCCAGCTGTGTTCGGCGTGCTCATGGCGGATGGTGGCGAATCGGGTGATGAGCCGTTCGAAGCGTTGCGAGACGCCGTTGGGGGTGAGCCTGCTGCCATCGGGATGAGTGAACATCCGTCCGCTGTCGACCCAGGCCTTACCGTAAGCGGCGCGTTCCTCGTCTTGGCGCGCCTGCCAGGTGGTGAGGACGTTTTTTGTAGCCGGGTCCAGGCTGACAGTACGGTAGCCGGCGTCGCTTTTGGGTTCGGTGTATTCGTCGCCGTCCAGGTCGAGGTTGTCGTCGGCGCCGGAAACGGATCCGGGGAGGTTGTCGAGGATGTAGATACTGTCGTCGTCGATGTCGATTTCGGTCCAGCCGAGGGCGACGGCTTCACCGCGACGTAGGGCGCGGTGGGCGATGAGATGCCACAGTGGGTAAAGGCGGTCGGCGACGGTGAAGTCGAGGAAGGCACCGGCCTGCTGCGGGGTCCAGACCATGACGGGGGAGGGCCGTTTACCGGTGCGTTCCCAGGCGGCGATCCGCGGTGCGGTCCAGACGAGCGGTCGGGGCTTGCGGGCCTTGGGTAGTTCGACGTGTTCGGCCGGATTGACGCCAAGTTTCTTACGTTTCACGGCGCTGTTGAGCGCGCTCATGGTGGTGGCGTGCACCCGGCGTAGCCGGGAGGCGCTGAGGGGCCGGCGGTGGTTGGGGTCGTCTTTGCGGACTTCGAGGAGGCGGACGAGCAGGGGTGAGCGTTTCCTGCCGTGCAGATCCCGGCCGATGAGCCGCATGGCGGCGTAGAGCTGTTCGATGTGGTGGTCGCGCAGGTCAGCGAGTCTGAGGTGTCCCAGGCCGGGTTTGAGATAGAGGCGGACGTGCTCCTCATACGAGCGGCGGGTGGACGCGGCGAGACTCGCCTTTCCATCGAGCCAGTCGTCGAGGTAGCGGGCGACGGTGAGCCCGGTGTCGTCGGGCCGCCCACCGCCATGGAGTTCGGCCAGGGAACCGGTCAACGCGACCTCGGCCTCCGTCTCGGTCTCGAACGGTCCGCCGGTGGTGCGCCGCCGCCGCCCATTGGGACCGGGTGGGACGTCGTGCATGTACAACCAGGAACCGTGGTCCGACCGGGGCAGTTTCGGACACCGGGCGCCGTAATCCTTGCCTGTCTGGGGATCGCGGCAGCCGCACCGTTTGAACACCGATCCCCTCACTGGACACCATCCGGGCAGCCTGTCCCGGGGGCTACCGCGGCCGAGGATGACGGGCAGCTGCGCCCAAGTTCATCGGACGCGGCTGGTGGGACGGGGCGGGGCATACGATTCATGCGCACCGACGGTCCGGGCTGGTGCCATCGCAGACGGCATCGTCGCGGCCCTCGGCAGAGACATCGTCGCAGGCGCAGGCATCCACATTGACATCGAGCGCGTCACCCTGGCATGGCCTCGGCATGGGGCTGTTGCGTTGTGAGGGGTAGGGCGTGCGAGGCTCTGGCCGGCCGGGCGGTCAGATGGCGCGGGCGAGCTCGGTGAGAACAGGCGACAGTATCGGGTGAGAATCGGCCTCGACGTCGAGTTCGTCGTAGCCGCGGCGGATGTTCTGGACTAGCCTGAGTTTCCTAGCTGGCGAGTAACTTATGCCTCTTTGGCTATGATCGACGATCTGGTGTACGCCGGTCGACCTGCACCGTTGCGTGGCCAGATCGGTGCGATTATGGCTTCAAAGGGTGTATTGTCCATATTGTGGCGTCGATCATCAAGAAGCGGCGGGGCGACCGGGTGTACCTGTGATCAGGACCGGCGGACGTCCATGGAGACCGGCGAACAGGCTGCCGATGATCTCATAATCCGTCGGTCGTGGGTTCGAGTCAGGCCTCTTCCAGCCAGTCGCCGCCGTGAAGCTCCGCTAACGAGGCCATCAGCGCCTTCTGCGCATCGTCCTCGGTGGGAAATGGACCCCCGACGGCCCGCCGCCGACGCCTGGAACCGCGCCGGGCGCGGACGCCCGGCGCTGCGTCTTGGCGGTCGCCTGGAAGCAGCTGCAGGACGAGGTTGGGAACCTCGCCGGGCGCGGACGCCCGGCGCTGCCTGCGTCGTGACCATGAGTGCTCCTGGAAACGTGGTTGGGAACCTCGCCGGGCGCGGACGCCCGGCGCTGCCGCTCCCGGGAGGAGCCGGGCCCTACGAACCGGGCGGTTGGGAACCTCGCCGGGCGCGGACGCCCGGCGCTGCTGGGACACGGCCCGGATCCTCGCCGAGCGCAACGCCGTTGGGAACCTCGCCGGGCGCGGACGCCCGGCGCTGCGCGGAGGAGCTCGTTGCCGAGCTGCTCGACACCGTCGTTGGGAACCTCGCCGGGCGCGGACGCCCGGCGCTGCCTGCGGCGGCACCCAGCTCACCGTCACCACCAACGGGGTTGGGAACCTCGCCGGGCGCGGACGCCCGGCGCTGCCGCTCGCGCACCTCGCAGTCGCGTCCGGCCATCTGTTGGGAACCTCGCCGGGCGCGGACGCCCGGCGCTGCCGTTGCCCATGGCGAGCTTGGTCACCGGATCAGGGTTGGGAACCTCGCCGGGCGCGGACGCCCGGCGCTGCCGGTGGCTCAGTGCTAGTAGGCGGCCCAGCCGACGTTGGGAACCTCGCCGGGCGCGGACGCCCGGCGCTGCCCTGTCTGAGCAGGGAGTTCTTCGTAGAAGAAGATCCAGTGTCACTGTTATGGCCGGGTCTCTGACCGTTTTGTGTGCTTTCTGGCTTAGGGAGGTGCCTGGTGTCGGGGAGGTGCTTGGGGTTCCGAGGCGGTCAGATGATGTGGTCGGCGCGGTGGACGGGTTGGACGCCTGCGCCGAGGTGGTGG
Source organism: Frankia sp. CeCAU1 (assembly GCF_977971845.1). Lineage (NCBI taxonomy): Bacteria > Bacillati > Actinomycetota > Actinomycetes > Frankiales > Frankiaceae > Frankia > Frankia sp. CeCAU1. The sequence goes on from NZ_CDWWXA010000234.1 coordinate 3,566, forward strand.
ACGTTGTCGAGGGTGTGCTGGGGCATCTGGTAGATCCGGATGCTGTCGAGGGTCTCGTCGATGACCTGACTGATTTTGTGTTCGAGGAGAACGCGCTGGGGTTCGGTGCAGACGATTTCGAAGACGGATTTCTGCACGCGGATGCCATGGCCTTCGCAGATTTTCGCGACTTTACGGAGGCGGCGGTTGCCGTCGGGGGTGGTGGTGTCTACGTCGTAGGTGACGAGGAGGTCCATCAGGTAGGGCTCCAGGGGATGTACCGGGGGATGTCGCCGCGGAGGTGTCGGGCGAGGATCCTGGCCTGGAGCAGGGGAAGGGTGGCGGCGGGGGTGTCGTG
>NZ_CDWWXA010000235.1:0-3868 GCF_977971845.1 Frankia sp. CeCAU1
AGCGCAGACAGGCGACGGGCCGCCCCAGACCGATACGGCGGACACCGACAGGGACCACGCCACGGCGGTACCGGGCGCCGGCGGACCGACGCTCCGCTCTACCGCCAGCACCCGGGACGCCCACGATGCCGAGTCGGACGGCGACGACGCCGACGCGGTAGCGCGCTGGATGGCCGAAACGCTCGCCGAGGCCCCGCCCGTCCCGCCAGCGGTCGCCGCCCTCATCGCGGGCGTGCTCGTCCGGCGACCACCCGCCGCCTGATCTCCCGAGCAAGGGACCGCCGTCGCCTACGCGCCCAGAACACCGCCATGCGCGCCCATCGGCGCTCACGGCCGACATGCGAGTACGACTTGCCATGTGTAACCAAGGGGTGGTACCGATCGCGGTGGCGCACAGCCAGATCCTGCTCGCGCCCAACCCAGCGGCCGTGGCCATCGAGGCGGATCTGGCCCAGCCCGGGAAGATCCTGGAACACCCGAAGGTGTTCAACCTGCTGGACCTGGGGAAGCCGGTCGCGCTCCTGCTGGTCGCGGTCCTGCATTTCTTCCCCGACGACGCCGGCCCGCAGCGCCTGGTCGCGCAGTTGCGCGATGCCCTGCCGGCGGGCAGCTACCTGGTGGTGACCCACGCGACCGGCGACGGGCAGTCGCAGGACGTGACGGAGGCGGCCGAGGTGTACCGGCGCACGACCGCGCCGTTCCAGCTGCGCAGCCGCGAGCAGGTGCTGTCGTTCTTCGACGGCTGTGCGCTGGTCGAGCCCGGCCTGGTCCTGCTGCCCGGCTGGGACACCGACCGGCAACGACGCCGCACGGCGGCCGAGGGGCGGCTGCCGGTCTATGCCGGCGTGGGGCGCATCCGATGAGTTCGACACCGATCTGCCCGACCTGCTGGCCCGACGGGGACGTGCACCGGCTCGTGGAGCATGCCGATCGGCAGATCACCGACGCGGCGGCGTTCCTGTGGCCGGACTCCGAGGTGGCCCTCGGGTCAATGATCGCCGGGCGCAGGGTGCTGCGCCGCCAGGTGCTCCTCGACGACGCGGTGCTGTGCGCCACCGTGCGACCGGCGGGCGAGGCGCCCTCGAACCTGGTCCGCGGCGACCACGGCGCTCTGGCGGCCGTGCTGTCCGGCACGCAGAACGGACGCGAAGAGGAAGTGACAGCCAACGAGGCCGACCACCTCGCGGCACTGGCCGCCTACAGCCGCCTGCGGGTACCCGCCCCGGTCGCGATGGCCCACGGTGTGCTGTTCACCAGCTGGGTCGCGGGCACGAGCCTGACCGACCAGCTGCGGGCACGGCCAACGGCGCTCCCTGAACTGCTCACGACGTTGCTGGACGATCTGGCCGACCTGCACCACGATCCAGCCCAACAGCTGTGGCAGCTCGCCGTGCCCACCGTCGGCCCGCCTCTTCCGCGGATCGTCATGGAGGCGGTCGGCCGCTCACCCGACTACCTTCACCCCACCCGCTTCGGCGAGACAGGCGACCTGCGGGCGCTTGTACGCACCCAGTCGACCCGGCTCAACCGGCTCGCCGCCGAGTTGGACACGACGCTGCTGGCCCGAACCGGGGTCGCCGTCGGCCTCACCCCTACCCACGCCCGCTACCCCGACCCCGCCAGCCGGGCGACGCTGGTCCTACCCGAACTCGGGCCCGGCGGGGACGCCGCCGACATCGGAACCCTGCTCGGCCACCTCCACCTGCTCGCCTGCGACTGCCCACCCCACGACCGCCTATACCTCGCCGAAGGAATCGAGGCGTGGCTCGCCGACCGTCTGGCAGCCCGCCGCGACGGGTGGCGGGGCTGGCTTGCCGCCATGCTGACGATCTGGGCCGCCACCGTATACGACACCGTCCTGACCACCCTGTCGCTGCCCGCCGCCGTACCGCTGGCACCGGCCACCGCCCGCCTGCAAGCGCGTCCCCTCCCGGCACTGGCCGTCCTCGACGGACTCACCCGCCAACTCCGCCGCCACGGCGCCGACGCGGCCCTGACCACCACCCTCACCGAACTCGCCGGCACACCAATCCACCGACGCGCCGGTCACCCCGAGCGCACGACCGCGCCCCGCTGAGCACGCACCGTGGCCACCACGTTTTCACGCCGAAGACCGAACCTTCGCTGAACCCGGCGGCTCCCTTAGTGGTTGAGGCTGGAAGTCCTTTGGGGGTGTTAGGCGGCCTGCGCGAGGGCTCTGGCACTTGGTTCGGACTCCACCCGACTCCCGTGATCATTGGTGTCGGGTGGTGGGACGGGCAACCGAGCGACGGAGCCCGCGACGGCTGGTGCTGTGTCGTCGTCGAGGCGGGCGAGGTGGCGTTCGAGGCCGGCCGCGGTGTACTTCCACTTGAACGGTGTGGCGGTGACGTTGTAGCGGTCGACGAACGCTGTCAGGGTGTCGGCGAGCACGTCGAGGCTGGCGAAGTCGCAGGGTGACACGACCTTCCGTTGGACGAGCGAGAAGAAGATCTCCACTTGGTTCAGCCATGAGGCGTGTGTCGGGGTGTGGATCAGGATGCAGTTCGGGTGGGCGGCCCTGAGTCGGTTGATCGAGGCCTGGCCTCGGTGGTCGGAGCCGTTGTCGACGATCACGAACACGCGCTTCGCCGTCCGGTAGCGGTCCTGGGCCATGACCTGGCCCATCAGTTCCATGAACGGCGCGATGCCCGTCGTCGGCGGGGTCAGCACGGCGGCGATCCTCCCGGTCTGGACGTCGAGCGCGGGCAACAGCGCGAGCGCGCCGTGACGTTCGTACTCGTGCTCGACCCGGATGATCCTGCCCGGGGCGGTCGGGTCGATCCGGGCTCTCGCCTGGATCGACGGCTTCGCGTCGATCGAGACGATTCGATCCTCGGGGCCGAGGGATTCCTCCTGGTAGAAGCCCTCGTAGAGATCGAGGATCACTTTCGCCTTCGCGGCGAAGCCCGGGTCGCGCGCGAAGATCCAGGACTGGTAGCGCCACGGTTTGATCGGGTGCTCGGCGAGGATCCGCCGCACCGACGACGCCGAGATCGCGTCGACCAGGCCGCGGGAGAGCAGGTCGGCGGCGAGTTCCGGACACGACCAGCGGGCCAGCGGCACCTGGGTCTCCGGCGGGTAACTGGCAGGCCAGCGCGACGACCTCGGCCCGTTCCGCCTCGCTGATCCGCCGTGGCCGACCCGACCGGGGCAGGTCGACCAGTCCCGCCTCGCGTCGCCGCGCGAACCGGCCCCGCCACGTGCGGACCGTGTCCTCGCTCACGCACAGTCGCCGGGCTATCCGCGCGTTGGAGTAGCCGCGGGCCGCGTCCAGCACGATCGTTGACCGCTGCCAGTCCCGGTACGGCGTCCTGCACCCGTTCACGCGGGCCTTGAGCCGTCTGCGTCCGCTCGCGGTCAGGTCTATGGGTACGGCAACGCGGGGTGACGGCATCACGCACTCCGGGAGCAGGCGGGGTGGGCGTCCAAGGCGACGGCGGGATGATCGTAGCGATCTGCCGGCTGCCGGCAGACTGGTGGGCATGGCGGTGATCCCCGAGTCCACGAAGTCCTCGATCCGGCTGCGCCTGCTCGATCATGCGGAGCAGCGCTGGCCGCAACTCGCCCGCACCGAGATCACCTACCGTGGCGCGTTCGCCTACGTCGCCGGCGTCCTGCCCGACGGCGAGGAGATCCCCCTGTGCCGGTTGCGCTACGGCGGGTCAGCCCACTCGTTCGGCTTCGCGATCTACTCCGCCGCCCACGACCGCTACGAGGAAGCCGCCCTGCTCACCGGATACCCCGCCGGTAGCCCCCAGGACGCCCTCGACACCGCCTGCACCGTCCACCTCCCCGCCGAACCCAGCTGAATCACTGCACCCCCGAAGGACTTCCAGGCTCAACCACT
>NZ_CDWWXA010000236.1:0-3798 GCF_977971845.1 Frankia sp. CeCAU1
AGGGCGCTGGTGACCACCCGGACGACCTGATGGCCGGTGCTCACCATCTGGCGGGCGAAGCGGGCCCGCGGGCCGGAGACGTCGAGCACCCGCGCGGGCCGGGACGGCAGCCATTCGCGGAGCTGGACCGCCGCGACCTCTTCGTAGAACGCCCAGTATGGGTCGTCACTGTTGGCTGGAGCCTCGCAGACCAGGGTGTTCGCTCGTCCGCGAGACGGACCCGGATCGGCGTCGGGGCCAGGCGGCATGAAACGTTCCTACCCTTCGAGGGGCGATGATGCGAGGTAAGTCACACACTCAAGGCGGAAGTCTGACAGATTCCAGGCTCGACCACGCGGTGTCCTTCCCTGTTCGTGCGGATAGATGCGCACCGGATTCGCCGTCCACCGCCGCCGACCCCGGGCAGGTCCCGGGTAATGGACCGCTCACAGCTGTGGACGGCGGACGGCTGCTGGTGGTTCCCGGCACGGCGGAGTCGACGGTGCTCTTCCTGCACGGAGCCGGGACTGGCACGGACACGCCGCTTTTCGTGCAACTTGCGGCATATCTCACCTCTGTCGGGGTGCAGGTGGCGCGGCTGGAGATGCCGTACCGCGTCGCCGGGCGCCGGGCGCCGGACCGCCCGGCCCGGCTCGACGCGGTCGCGATCGCCGCGGTCGAGGCGCTGGGCCCGCCGCGCCCGTTGGCCTTCGCCGGTGCCTCGATGGGATCGCGGGTGGCTATGCGGGTCGCGGCCGGGCTCGAGGCGTGCGGCGTGCTCGCCCTCGGCTTCCCGCTCCAGCCACCGGGAACCACGCCGGCAGGCAGAACCAGGCCGTCGCGGCAGGACGAACTCGACGGTGCGGGCGTCCCGGTGCTCGTCGTCCAGGGTGAGCGGGACTCCTTCGGGCGACCGCGGCCCGATCCGGAACTCGGCCGCGAGATCCATCTCGTCGCGGGAGCCGACCACTCCTTCCGGACCCGCCGACGGGATGCGCGTCCGCCCGGCGAGGCCGTGGCCGAAGCGGCCCGGGTCGGCGCATTCTGGCTGCGGGGCCGGCTGCGGGAATCATCCGCGGGCTGATCCGGTTGTGCGGGCAGTCAGCCGACAGCTAACCGGCAGCCAGACGACGTCACGGAGGCTTCATGACTCCTGGGAGCAGCACCGGCCGGCGGCGGTCCGCGCAGTCGCGGACCGCCGCCGGCCGGCCTTTGCCGAGCGTTGCGCCGATGCGCGCTCCGGCTTTGGCCGGGGTATCGTCCGCTCTGGAAGGACGGTCGCGTGTCGCCCGGTCAGGTGTGGTGGACGCGGGGTGGGCCGCCGGGGAGCATGACGGTGAGGAAGTGATCCTGGTCGACGAGACCACCGAGGAGCGAGGCGCCCGTTTCGAGCAGGACGCCCTTCCCTACCTCGACCAGCTGTATGCGGCGGCCCTGCGCATGACCCGTAATCCCGCCGACGCGGAGGATCTCGTGCAGGAGACCTTCGTCAAGGCGTTCGCGGCCTTCCACCAGTTTCAGGCGGGCACGAATCTCAAGGCCTGGCTCTACCGGATTCTGACGAACACGTTCATCAACACGTACCGCAAGCGGCAGCGCCAGCCGTTGCAGAGCCCTACCGAGCAGGTGGAGGACTGGCAGCTCGCCGAGGCGGGGTCGCATACGTCCAGTGGGCTCAAGAGCGCGGAGACCGAGGCGTTGGAACACCTGCCGGACAGTGATATCAAGGACGCCCTGCAGGCCCTGCCCGAGGACTTCCGCATGGCGGTGTACCTCGCCGACGTCGAGGGCTTCGCCTACAAGGAGATCGCGGAGATCATGGGTACGCCGATTGGGACCGTGATGTCCCGGTTGCACCGCGGTCGCCGGGGTCTGCGGAAGTCCTTGGAAAAGTACGCCTTGGACCGTGGGCTCGTGGCGGCCGGTTCCGCCGACGGCGAGGGCGGTGCGTCGTGAGCTGCGGCGGTCCACACGAGATCGATTGCCGGAAAGTGCTCGACGCGGTTTTTCTGTATCTCGATGGTGAGTGTGAGGGCGGGCAGCAGAATCTGATTCGGGCCCACCTTGACGAATGCTCCCCCTGCCTGCGCGAGTTCGGGGTGGAGCACGAGGTGAAGATGCTCGTCGCCCGTAAGTGCGGCGGGGAGCGTGCGCCCGAGTCGCTGCGGGCGAGCCTGCTCGCCTGGCTGCGGGCCGCCCGGGTGGAGATCGAGGCCGCCGAGTACCGGCCGGAGTAGCTGGGGCCCGCCGGAGTAGCTGGGGCCGGGCGGAGTATCGGGCAGCCCGGGGGCGGGCCGTGGCTGCCACGGCCCGCCGGGTGGCTCAGGTGTTCGGGCGCTTGCCGTGGTTGGCCTTGTTCTTCGCCCGTGCGCGCCGCTTGCGCTTCTTCTTCGCCATCAGGAATCTCCCTCCGTTCTGCTTCGACGTGCAGTCATCGTGCCAGTCCGCACCGACGGGAGGTGACCGGCGGGTCCGTCGAGGCCGTCGTCCTCGTCGGCGTCGCCGAACCCATCCGGTGAGCCATCGCCGAGGTTCCCCTGGGCCGGAGACTGCACCGCCCTGGCGTGGCGGCGGGCCTGCAACGTGCGCCACGCCCGCACGGGGGCCAGCGCTCCGAACAGTCCCAGCGCCGCGGCGATCGCCACGTCGCCGACGCTGACGACCGCGGGCGTCCAGGGCAGGGGCAGCGGGATGATGTCACCGAGCAGGCGCAGGACCGTACCATCCCCGGCCGGCGCGTGAAATGCCGAGGTCAAGATGTCGGAAATCGGTACACCGGCGCGGTCGGCCCCCCACCGCGACACAGGCATCTGGCCGCCGTTCGCGGTGATGACGGCGGCGTTGGAGATGAGACCGGTGACCAGGAGACCGAGTCCGGGCAGGCGGTTGTTCGCGCTGGCGAACAGGGCTGTGACCACGGCGGCCGCGATCCACGCCGGGCTGTGCAGGGCGGGCACGAGTCGGCCGATCGCGAGCACCAGGACCGCCGCGGCGAGCAGCCATGGTCGGGAGACATCGATGCGGGCGAGGGCGCCGAGAGTTCCGCCGCGGGCGAGGCCGACGCCCAGAGCGCATAGCAGGGTCAGCACCAGAAGTACGAGCACATGCGTAGTGTGCGGTGTTATGAGCGACAGTCCCAGCACCGGGCGGTCGCGTCGCCCCAGCGTGCCGGCCCGGATACATCCGGGGCCCAGGGACGTTGGTCGGACAGCCTCGGCGCACTACGCTCTTGCCAGATTCACCGCCGCTGAAGGGAGCCTGATGGCCGAGGAAGTCCGCGCTGAGATGGTGGCCAACGTCTGGAAGGTCGTCGTCGGTGTGGGAGACCCGGTGAGCGCCGGTGACGCCCTGGTGATCCTCGACTCGATGAAGATGGAGATCCCCGTGATCAGCGAGGACGGCGGGACGGTCGCCCGGATCGCGGTGCAGGAGGGCGACGTCGTCCAGGACGGTGACCTGATCGCCGTGGTCGAGCCGCTCCCCGCCGCCTGATCATCCTTGTTCGGCGGGGTAGCGGCTGAGAGATCCGATGCCTCGGGCAATGTCCTAAGCTGCCCATTATGGACGCCGCGTTTTGTGATCGTTGCGGTCAGTTGGCCAGTGTGGGCAGCCACGAGGCCTGCCGGCGGGCCCGCGAGCTGGAGCCACCCCGCTACTGTCGAGCCTGCCGGCGGCGGATGGTCGTCCAGGTCACCCCGGTGGGTTGGTCGGCCCGGTGCGCGGAGCATGGGCTGCTCTCGGTCTGAGCTCGCCGACCCCGCCGGGCGTGGGCGAGGAGGAGGGTGACGTCGTCGTCGTAGCCGTCGTTGCGGTTGAGGA
>NZ_CDWWXA010000237.1:0-3587 GCF_977971845.1 Frankia sp. CeCAU1
CCCGACGGCGAGCGCTCACGTCCGGTGCCGACCAGTCCTGAGAGGGTGTTCTGAGGGGCTTCGCCGGGTTTCAGCTTGAGTTGATCTCTGGGGTGGGTGGAGCCGGCTGCGGCGCCCGGGGTGAACAGGGCGAGGATCTCCCGGTAGCCGTCCGGGAGAGGACCGGCGGGTGTGGGGGTGTCCTCGGTGGTCAGGTCCACCACGGTCTGATGGGTGATCTCCAACCGTTCCAGGGCGTGTTCGGCGGCCGCGAGCTGTTCACCGAGCCGGTTGATCTCTTCTCGAAGTTCGGTGACGGTCCGCCGGAGCCGCGCACGCCGGTTCTCGATCTTCTCCAGCAGGTCGGCGCTCACGGGACCACCTGTGCCCGGCCCGCGGCCGGTTCAGACCGGCGGGTCACGCCAGCTCAGCGCGGCGGTGCGGGTGAGTCGGCGTGCCATCACGTCGACCATCGACCAGCGGATCATCGCGACCGCGCTGGCGGGTTTCGTCTCGTAGTCCCGGGCCAGCCGCCGGTGCAGCATGAAGATCCCGAAGGTCTGCTCGACCACCCACCGTTTCGGCAGCGGGGTGAACCCCCGCGCTCCGTCCGGCCGGCCCACGATCTCCACGTCGATCCCCAGGTCGGCTCCGTGCTCGACGACGGTGGTCTTGAACCCGGCGTCCACCCACGCCTTACGCACCGACGGGGCGGTCGCGGCGACCCGGTCCAGCAGTGCGGCGCCGATCAGGTTGTCGTGCGTGCTCGCGGCGACCACGACCACCGCGATCAGCAGACCCAGGGTGTCGGTGGCGATCCCGCGTTTCCGTCCCGGGCTTCGTTTCCCCGGGTCCAGGCCGGTGGTCTCCCGAGGGGCGTTCGTCGACGCCCGCACGGTCTGGGAGTCCAGCACGACCGCGGTCGGGTCCGCGCGGCGGTGATGGTGTTCCCGGACCTGCCAGCGCAGCCGGTCCTGGCCTGGTACAGGATCGCGTTCACGATCTCCCGCAGCGCGTAGCGGCCCTGATGCCCGCTCGGCGAGGGGTGCCGGGCTTTCCACGCGGTCAGGACCGGCCGGATCAGTTCCCACGCCTCATCGGAGAGATCACTGGGGTACGGCTTGCGTTCCACCATGTCTTCCAGCAGAACGCACCAGCCCCCGAACGCAACACGATCAACCCCACACGCCAGAGATCACCCCAACCCGAAAACCGGCGAACCCGCACAGAACGCCCTCTCAGCGGTGGTGATCGGCGAGGGCCGGCGTAGCGGGAACGACGCGGCGAAGCTGGCCAGCAGGGAACGGGCGTCGTCGTCGGGTTCCCATCGGGGCAGGGTGAGCGGGGCGAACCGGTTCTCCAACTGGTCGTCCGAGCGGATGGCCAGGTAGGCGTCGCGGGTGCCGACCCCGACGAGCGGGATACGCAGCTCGTTGCCGAGGGATCGCAGCAGGTTCAGGAACTCCCGGCGGGTATCGCCGCGCCCGGCGAGCACGTTGTGCAGTTCGTCGATCACCAGCATGCGGGTTCCGACCTGCCGCAGCAGGGTCAGCGCCAGCTGTTCGAGCTCGGCCAGCCGCTGCCGTGGCCGTAACGGGGCGCCGAGCGCGGCCAGCATCGCGGTGTGGAAACGGCTGACCGACGGTTCGGAGGGCATCTGCACCGTCAGCACCGGGATCTCTTCCCGGTCCGGGTGGGAGATCGGCGGGTGGGTGCGCCGGAACTTCTCAACGATCATCGACTTGCCGTTGTTCGTCGGCCCGAGCAGTAGCAGGTTCGGCATCCGCTGCTTGGCTGGCCAGCCAAGCAGTGTCTCCAGCCGCTGAAGGGCCTCGGTCGCGCGGGGGTAGCCGATCCACCGGTCCGCCCGGACGTACCGCAGCCGCTCCTCGCCGGGCAGGCACGCGATCTCCCGCGCGGCCCCGTGCAGGTGCGACAAGTCGGCCGGCCCGTCCTCGGTCACCACTGCTCGATCACCTCGAACGGCCTTGGCCTCACCCAGGTCTGCGTGCCGCTCTCCGTCCCAGGCGGGGTGGGGCCGCGTCCGCCCGCGCCGCCTGGGACAGCGTCGCCGCGCGGCGTTCGCGGTCGCGACGGGCCTTGCTGGTCGTGGCCGCCGCGGTGTCGGTGATCTCGCGCATCCGTGCCACCACCGCGAACAGAGCGTTCTCATCGACCTCGGCGCGCCCCTGCTCGCGCAGCCGGGCGACAGCGGCCTGCTGCTCCCACACGCTGATCGGCGGCCGTGACAACGTCCGGTACGGCACCTCCAGATAGGCGCCGCCCTCCGGGTCCAGCACCCAGATCCGACTGAGGTCGCGCGGGTCGCGGCGCAGCACGAACTTCCCCAGCTGCTCGCGGCGGGCGATCCACGGCTTGAGCGCGTCGCAGTAGTACTGCACATGGTCGATCTGGAACCCGGTCCGGGACAAGGCCCGGCGGATCACCGGCAGGAAGTCCACCAGGAACGCCGTCTCGCTCGCCACCGTCGCCGGCGCCCCGGCCTCGGCGGCCTTCTGCGCCCACACACCCGCCGGCGTGCGGCCGAGTGTCTCGTGCACCTGGCCGTGGTAGCAGGCCACCGCCAGCGCCAGCCACGCCTGCAACTCGGCCAGTGTCAGCGCGGCCTGCCCCGGACGTCCGGCGTACTCCGTGGGAACGATCAGATCGTGGAAGATCTGGTCGTTGCGGGCCTCGGGCAGCCGGTAGCGTTCCCGGTCGACGTCACCGGCCACGCATCGACTCCAGGTAGCGCAGCGCCTCGGCGGAGGCGCGCCGCGCCTCGGTGATGCTCGTCGGGTCGTCGGGGCGCAGGTTCCGCCGGAGGGCGGCGAAGGCTTCCATCTGCTGCCGCCACCGCGCGACGTCGGTGGGGTGGGACCCTGTCGGGTTGTCGGCCGCAGCCGACACCAGCGAGGCGTATCCCCCCACGACCTGGTTGATCTCCTCGACCGCAGTCTCACAGTCCGCCGCAGTGGCGTCGTGCCACTCGAAGGCCGTAAGGCCACCCAGGACGGACTCCTCGGTGTTCCTCATGTTTTCCCTCTCCCTTCCCGCCCATGATCGAGGCGGGGTTCTCGTCCCCCTGCTTCTCCGGGAAACTTCGCGCTCCCGCGAGGATGGGACTGAATTCTCTACGCCTTTATTTCAGATCCGGTCGGCCGGCCGCTACCCGGCCGGCACCGAGTTCGGGGATGTGGGTGTACAGCGTGCTGCGGCTGACCCCCAACAACCGCGCGATCGAGGGAGACCGAGTTCTCCGGTTCCCGCAGCAGCACCCGGGCCTGACGGATCTGCTCGGCGTTGAGCGCCGGGGGCCTGCCGAGCCGCTGCCCGCGTGCCCGAGCCGGCTCCAGCCCTTCCCGCGTCCCCTCCACAATCAGCTCCCGGATGAACTCGGCGAGCGCCGCGAAGACGTGGAAGACGAGCCGGCCGCCGGGGGTGGTGGTGTCCAGCGCCTCGTGCAGCGACCGGAAGCCGATCTGCCGCCGGCGGAGTTCGGCTCCGGTGTCCATCTGGACGGCCCGGATCTCGATACCGACGTCCAGATGCTCGTCAGCGGTGAGGGGCAGGCGGGCGGATGCGGGCCGGGGTGGACTGTGCGGGGG
>NZ_CDWWXA010000238.1:0-498 GCF_977971845.1 Frankia sp. CeCAU1
CCTCGACCTACTTGCATAGCAGCAGGTCACAGGCCCCGGAGCGATCACCGGGGCCTTTTCCATACCCACGGCCGGTCCCGGCTGGTCACGGTCGTTCCCGGCTGACCGTGGACAATGCGTGGACGCGATCATCGGCCGTTCTCCAGGGCCTGCGCCGCCTCGATCCGCTTGCGGGCCGCGACGTCATCGCCATCCACGCACTTGGCGTAGACCTTCAGCAGGACGGCCACGCTGTGCCCGGCCCACTCGGCGACCTGCTGAGCCGAGACCCCGTCGTTCAGCCAGCCCGACAGGCAGGCGTGCCGCAGGTCGTAGACCCGCCGGGCAAGCGGGCCGGCGGCCTGTGCCGGGGTCAGCGCCTCAGTCCGCGCCGCGGCCCACGTCCGGCCGATCACCGAGTCGCTGATCTCCCCACCCCGCACACCACTGAACAGCCGGCCGTCAGGAGCGAAGCCGAACTCCGCGACATGCGTGCGAAGGATCGCCACCAGCAGCGGG
>NZ_CDWWXA010000238.1:1038-1741 GCF_977971845.1 Frankia sp. CeCAU1
AGCGCCTCACCGTCAGGCACCGGTTCGTCCAGCCAGCCGGCGCTGGTCGCCGGCCGAGAGACCGCCAAGCGCAGCACACCCCACTGCTCTTCGGCGTCTTCGGCCGGGAGTTCGACCGTGTCCTTGTCCAGGGCGTTGATCTCCCCGGGACGGCACCCGGCGTAGTAGGCCACCGCGAAGTAGGCGACCAGGCGGCGGCCAACGTCGCCTTGCCTGCCGGCGGCATCGAGGAGCGCCCGCGCCTGCTTGTGGTTGCACACCACCCGGCGGTCGACCTGCTCCACCTGCTTCGGCGCCGTCCACTTCAGGCCGGTGAGTGGGTTCGCGGCCAGGTCGCACCGCTCCACCGCGTAGTCGAGCGCACCGAAGAACACCGCCCGCTTGCGCGCCACCGTGTTCGCCGCGGCCGGCCGACCGTCCAGCTTGCGCGCGATCCGATCCAGCGCGGCCCGCGCGATGTCCGGTTTGGCGAGGTCCGCCACCGGCCGGGAGTGCTTGGCGAGCCATGCGAGCGTGGCGGCCAAGTGCTCGGGCGGCTCCAGCTCGATCCGGGGACGATGCGGCCCGGCGCCCGCAGTCCGGGTCCCCGTGCGGAACACCCATGAGTAGAGCGCCTCCCGGACGAGTTCGGCGTGCACGGCCGGCGGGTCGGCGGTCAGAAGTGCCGGGGTGACGGTAGCCAGCGCGTCGGCGAGCGCCCCCC
>NZ_CDWWXA010000238.1:2116-4456 GCF_977971845.1 Frankia sp. CeCAU1
GGGCGTGCTCCAGCCACGTGCGCGCCGGTTCCAGCTCAGGTTCGGGTTCCGGCAGGGCGGCGCGCACCTCCGAGACGGGGATACCCAGTTCGATGTCGAACGCCTCACCGCGACGGGCCGCGGCGAGCAGCTCGCCGCGGCGTGCGTCCGCCAAGTTGAATGTCGCGAAATTGCTGCCGAACTCCTTCTGCGCGACCCGCCCGCGAACCCGGTAGGTGGTCTTCCGGCCTCGGATCTCCTTGATGGCCCAGATGCGAACGTCGAAGGAGGTGGGCCGGCCGTCCATGTCGGGACGGCCGGTACCGGTCCGTGGTGTGGTCATGCGGCGGGGTCCTGGATTCGGCTGTCGAGCCAGACGTTCAGGTCATGGCGGTCGATGCGAAGCTGCCCGTTCGGCAGCTTGATGACCTTGGGTGCGACCCCGCGGGCCCGCCAATCGTCGAACGTGCTGCGGGCGAGCGGGCTGTGCTCGTCTCCGAGCTCGGCGAGGACCTGTGCGAGGGAGAGCAGTTCGCGGAAGCCGGGCCGGGGTGGCGCGGTGGCAGACTTCCTCTGTCTCGTGACGTGTCCTGGCGTGGTCTTCGTCGGAATGACATCCGGGCGGGTGGTGCGTGGGGTCATGCTGGTCACGCTCCTTGTCGGGAGTGCGGTCCCGGCGGGTTGCTTGGTCGGCGGGTCGCCGGGGCCGCTTCGGGTGGTGGTTTTCAGGCGGTGTTGCGCCGGTTGAGAGGGGCGCACGTGGCGGGGTTGGGCGGGGTATGCGTCCCATCCGTACCAACGTCGTTTTTGCAGGTCAGGGGTGGTACGGATTGCTCGGCTGGTACGGATTGATCCGTACCAGGGGGGTGGTGTGGTACGGATCGATCCGTACCGGGGTTGGGATCCGTACCGGGGTTGACCTGCGGTTTTACGTTTGGTACGGCTGGTACGGATACCTCGGATGGGGTGGGGGTGTAGCGGTGCCAGGCGTCGGTGAAGGCGTCGCGGCGGTAGCCCTTGGCCTGGCCGACGGGGAAGCGGATGGTTTCGCTTTTGATCTCGAAGTCGCGGAGGATGTCGCCCATCCGTTTGCCGGTCAGTCCGGTGGGTCCGCTGCTGGCCCAGGGGGCTTCGGGGTCGCTGTTGAGGGCTTTGAGGAGCTGTTCGGTTGGTGCGGCGGGTGGGTTGCCGAGGGTGGTGAACGCGGCGCGGATGTCGGTGAGCAACCGGATCCGGGTGGAGACATCGGCGGCGTCGGCGGCTTGTTCGGTGAGGACGATGACCGCGCGGCGGGCCCGGTCGGGCCAGGGGCCGTCGGCGTGGTCGGCGACGGCGACGAGGGGTTCCCAGGTGTCGGCGGCGCGGTCTTCGACGGGCATGGCCGGTTCGGCTTTTTCCAGGCCGGTCAGGTCGCGCCGTAGCCATGTGGCGAGGTGGGTGGCGAGGGTGTGTAGGTGGGGGCGGTCGCGTTTGTGCCGGTAGGGGGCGACGGTTTCGCCGGGGGCGCGGCGGCGCATCCGGATGACCACGGCGCGGTCTTCGATGGTGTCGGGCATGGCGCCGATGCCGGCGAGGGCGGCCATGGCGAAGGTGGGCAGGATTTCGCGGGTGCGGGTGGTGTTGTCCCAGCGGATCGCGGGGCGGTTGCGTTGGTGGCCGGCGTTGAGTAGTCCGCGGAGGTCTTCGTTCGCGTCGGCGTTTTTTCCTCCGAAGATCGCGTCGGCTTCGTCGACGAGCAGGGTGGGGGGGTCGTCGTCGATGGAGCGGTAGACCGCGGCACTGCTGGTGTTGACGGTGATCAGCGGGTTGTGACAGGTGGCCTCGACCACGTCCAGCAGCCGGGACTTGCCGCAGCGTTTCTCCGGGCCGCGGATGACCAGCCTGGGCGCATGCGCCCAGGCGGGTTGGGCGTGGGTCGCGGCGATCCACAGCACGACCGCGTCTGCGGCTTCCGGGGTGGGCAGGACGACGTAGCGGATCAGGGCGACGCGGACGGCGTCGAGGATCGCGGCGCCGTCGATCGGCGGGCGGGTCATGCGGGGATCTGCCGGGGCCGGCGGGCTCCGGCGCGTAGGCCGGATCGGATGGTGGCTTCGGCTTCGGTCCAGGTGAAGCCGTCGGTGCCGATGTGGATTGCCACCCCCTGTTTCAGCCTGTCCGTCACTTCGTGTTCGGTGAGGGCGCCGCCGGCGACGAGTTGTCCGAGGTTCTGCGCGGCGATGTAGAGGGTGTTGTTGCGGTGGCTGGTGGCGTTTTCGACGTAGGCGGCTTGCCGGTCCAGGGCGGCGTGTAGGTAGGCGGCGCGCCGTCCGGCGGGGAGGCGCAGCGGGGCGGGCCGCCTACCTACACGCCGCCCTGGAC
>NZ_CDWWXA010000239.1:0-1347 GCF_977971845.1 Frankia sp. CeCAU1
GACGTGGGCGGCAAACAGCCCAACTCCTGGGGCCTGTACGACATGCTGGGCAACGTGTGGGACTGGTGCTGGGACCTGTACGACACCGAGGTCTACGGCACCTATCGGGTGCTGCGGGGCGGCGGGTGGTTCGACGAGCACTGGAGCTGCCGGGCCTCCGTACGCCGCCGCGGCCACCCGGCCTTCCACCTCGACGACGTGGGGTTCCGCGTCGCGCGTTGCGCCGTGCCCTGACCCACGTCGCATCCGTGCTCACGCACCGGTCCGTGTTGCCCGCCGGACGAGAGCGATCCTGATCAGGTGGGGCCTGATCAGGTGGGGTCGGGGCGGGTGGGGCTGGCGCGCACGGCGCGAAGCTCCGCGGTCAGTTCGTCGACCTGGCGTTCGGCGCGTTCGGCGCGGGCCCGGGCCTCGGCGCGGGCCTCGCCGATCACAGTGAGACGTTCGGCGGCGGCCTGACGTTCGCCGGCCAGGCGTGCCTCGCCCTCGAAGCGGACGCGGTCGAGTTCGGCCGCCGCCTCGGCACGCACCCGCTCTGCCTCGGCTGCCGCGGCGGCTCGGCCCTGGTCGAGCTGCGCCGCCGCCTCGGCACGCACCCGCTCGGCCTCGGCGCGTTCGCGGCGGATGTCCTCGCGCAGGGCGTCGCGTTCGGCGCGTAGCTCGGTGAGGGTGTGCGCGTCGCGTTCGGCGGCGCGCCGGGCCTCCTCCAGCCGCGTCGAGGCCCGCTCCCGGGCGGCGACGGCCTCGTCGATGCGCCGTGCGGCCTCGACGCGGGCCGCCTCGATCTCGGTGGCGGCGCGGGCGGCGGCGGCCTGGACCTGCGCGTCGGCCTCGACGCGGGCCGCCTCGGCGGCGTCGTTGGCCGCGCGGACCGTCTCGGCGGAGTGCTCGACCACCTGCCGCTTGGCCGCCTCGGCGGCGGCCAGGCGGGTCTCGGCGTCCTCCAGGGCGCTCACCGCCTCGCCGGCGACGGCCTCGGCCTCGGCGCGGGCCGTCTCGGCGGCGCGGGCCCGCTGCTCGGCGCGCACGGCACGGGCCACCGCCTCGGCGACCCGTTCGGCGGCTTCGGCCTCGGCCGCCTCGACGGCAGCCTCGACGGCGGTGACGTCGCCGAGGGCGGACATCTGCCGGCTGAAGGCGTCGAGGGTGCAGGTCAGCTCGGCGGCGAGGGCGCGCACCTGAGCGGCGAGGTCCTCGGCGCGCAGCCGACCGGCGGCCAGCGGCAGGGTGGCGAGGTCGGCCCGGGCGGCGGGCGTGCCGGCGGAGTCCGCACCGCCACGCCCGGCGAGCTCACGGCGGCGACGGTAGGCCGCGAGCCGGTTGTGCGCCGGGCGTGGCGGTGCGGAC
>NZ_CDWWXA010000239.1:1372-3565 GCF_977971845.1 Frankia sp. CeCAU1
ACCCGACCCGCCGCCCCGGGCCTTCGGCGGGGGCGGCGGGTCGGGTACATCCCGGGAAGGCGCAGCGCGGCGCCGTCGCGGCGCGGGCCGCCGCACCGCCGGACCCGGCCGCACCGCCGGACGGCGCCGGGTGTCCGGACGGGGGCGCGCCGCCGTCCCCGCCGCCGCGGGCGCGGGTGCCTTCGGGGACCGCGTGGCCGGCCGCCGGGCCGGCGGTGGATCCCTCCGGCGTCGCCGGGCCGCCCCCAGCCCCCGGCGCTCCCCCCGAAGACGTGCCGGCCGCCGGGAGCACGGGTTCGCCGTCACGGGGACGCGGCGGCCGCATCGGCCCCACCGGTTCAGGCGGCTCCCGACGCTGGTGCGGCGGTCGTGGCACCCGAGACATGACCCATCCCCTCCACTTACATATCGTCGCAAGCGATGAAACGTTTGAAAAAACGTTATACCACGAAACGGAACGTTTCAGGGGAGCGCGTGGCATGGCGCGTCCTGACGCCCGATAAGCCCCCCTTCCCGGGCGTCAGAAAATGATCATCCCGGGATGGTTCCCTGTGACCGGCACCGGTAGATGGCCGGGTTCCGGCCGCTTTGTTTGGCAGGGACCGCGCTGGCTCGGGTGCACATGGGCCTGGGGGGAATCGGACCGGCACATGCGCCGACATGGTGATCCGCTCCGGTCCAACTTCAGTGGCACGAACTGCCGGTGGGCCACCTCGGACTGTTCCTACGGTGTGCTACAGCAGCGCAGCGCACCCGTGCGGTGTGGCTGTGCTCCGTGGACCGTGGAGTCCTATCCTGCCAGGATGCGGGAACCCACGGCGGGTCACGAACGCCCGGTGCGCGGCTTCGAGATGATCTGCGAGATCGAGCCGCCGACCCGGCCGGACCTGACCCACGCCCGCCACCAGATCGGCGTCCTGAGCCCCGTCACCGACGCGTTCCTGATCCCCGACAACCACATCGGGCGCGCGACGGTGTCGAGCATCGCCGTCGCCCACGAGGTGGCGACGATGGGGGGACGCAGCATCGCCTGCGTGAACTCCCGCGACCGTAACCTGCTCGGCTTCCGCCGCGACCTGCTCACCGCCGCGGCCTACGGTGTCGAGGAATTCCTGTTCGTCCACGGCGACAAACCCACCGCCGGGAACCGGACCGGCGACCTGACCGTGCGCGCGATGATGGACGAGGCCCGCGCGGCCAGCGAGGATCCGGTCTTCGCGGACATGCCGGCGTTCCGGGTCGGCGCCGCGGCTGGCCTACGTCCACTGCCCACCTGGAAACGAGCGGCCGACTTCCTGTTCGTACAGGTCAGCTACTCGGTGGACGCCCTGCTGCGCTGGCGCGACGCCCATCCGGTCGACCTGCCGATCTACGCCGGCGTCATGGTCCTCGCGAGCGCCGGGATGGCCCGCCGCCTCGCCGCGGCCATCCCCGACATCGACATTCCCGACGACCTCGTCCAAGCAGTCGAACGGGACCAGGCGGCCGGGGTCGAAGCGGCCTGCGACCAGGTGCTACGGCTGCGCGACAGCGGCGCCTTCGCCGGTGTGCACCTCGTCCCGGTTAGCCGCTACCGCCAGGTCGCCACCCGACTTGAGGACCTTCTCTAACCGCCCGGGCCGGAGTGAGTGACACAGGGCACCCCGACAGTGATTATTAGTACGAAGAGATGTCGATCTGTCGCAGAGCAACATCGTCGGGGGATGTGGTGGGTGGACGCCGAAACAGCAGGAGTGCCAGGAAAAGGGAGGGCTGGTGGAGGTGGACAGCTATGTTCGTTGTGCTGCCCGTCAGTCTGATCGTCCTCGTGGCAGCGTGCAGATCATCTTCTCAATCTCATGTGCCTAGCCCATCCCCCACAACCTCCGGAACGGAAGAGCATTCGAGTACTCCTACCGGCTTCGCGATCCCCACGCTACCCCAGCCGCATCCCACAGTCGACCAGAAAAAATCAATCAATGGACAGATCCCTGGGGTCTCGGCAGCCGTTTCGCGCGGTGGTGGCGGCGGAATCCCGGGCGTGCGCCCCGAATCGGGGACTCCACCTCCTTCCAGTCCTCGGGTATCCCCGCCGGATGGCGATAATGCTCCCGCGGGAGGTGGGGGAACCGCGCCTTCCTCGCACATTTCCGGGGGCGGGTGAGACACTTTTCTCGCTTTCTTTTATATCGCACAATTCGGCCGGAAGAGTGA
>NZ_CDWWXA010000240.1:0-3532 GCF_977971845.1 Frankia sp. CeCAU1
CTGGGTGTCCAGGGCATGGGGATGGCCTGGGGGTCGGCGGTGGGCTGTGCGGCGGTGAGCCTGCGCCAGATTTCCGCTGCTAGTGCTTCTGTGACGGTGCGTTGATGGCGGCGCAGGAAGCTGCCCCCGGTGATGTCGTACGGCTCCGCAGCGTCTGCGCGCCGGTCGGTGACGCTGCGTTTCTCTTTCCCGTCGAGGTCCAGGAGGAGGCGGAGCGCGCGTGCTTCGCTCCCGCCGATGGCGGCAACGCTGGCTTTGATGATCGCGTGGGCGGCGAAAGCCCTGCGGAGAAGCGCGTCGGGTTCCTCGGGCTCAACTCGCGGCGGAGCGATCATGTCTGTCAGCTGTCGGCGTACATCAGGGGTGATCATGTAGGTAGGCAACCGGATACCGTTGCGGTAGCAGAGGGTTAGGACTGTGGTCAGTTCTGTCATGTCTGGGGGCATGGCGATCCTTTCTCGTGTTCGCGTGTCCGCGTGGTGTCCGGGTTCCGTCCGCGTGCCGTCCGGCCACTGACTATGCACGGTGCGTGTCTGTGCTCCGTCTGCGTTCCGTCCAGGTTGGGGACATGTAGAGCGGACTGCGTCCGTGGCTGGTCTGGGTCTGGTCTGTGAAAGAGCCGCGGACAAGCCGCGTCTTGTCCTAGGACGTGGGATTCCTGGTCCGCAGGATGGGGTGTGTGAGGCGGTCGGCTTCACGGTCTTCGTTCCTGGAGGGTTTTCCCATGCCCCGTTACTATGTGCGGACCACCTTCGGGTTCGGCTGGTGGGTAGCTTTCTTTTGGTGCCTGTACCTGAGCCTTTTTCTGTTTTCTGAGGCGTCGGCCGCGATCCCGTTCATCCTCGTCGCCGTGATCGTCATTGCCGTGATCCGGCTGGTCGGAAAGGCGATGTGGTGATGCGGCGGCGTGTCGAGCTGGCCTCCGAAGAGATATCCCGGCGTCATCAGGCGCTGTTCGTGCTGGCGCTGGTGGCGTGGTGCGCGGGGATGTGCGCGCTGTCGTTGGCGGCGACGGTGGTCGTGGAGGTGCTGCACCGTCCGGGGCCTGGTCCGGTGTCGGTGACCGTCGCGGCCGGTGATGCCGGTGATGCCGGTGATGCCTGGTGAGCGTGGAGAGTCTGCCGGATTTGGACATGCTGTGGATGGGGCTGTGCTCCACGATCCGTCACGGCGCCACGGCCGCACGGCTGGGCGCGTATACCCCCGGGGTGGTGGATGCGCTGGAGCCGGGGGTGACGCCGTGGGCGGCGCGGATGCTCGCGGCTGAGGATCTGATCCGGAACGCGGCGGCGGGGCTGGATAGTCCGCAGGATCGGGCGGTGCGGCTGCTGCTCGGGCTCTCCCCCGGGACAGCGGGTTTGCGCGTCAGTGTGCGGCGGGCGCGGGCGGCGGATGCGCTGCGGATCGCACCGGCGAGCCTGCGGGGTGACCGTGAACATGCGTTGATGTGGGATCTCGCGGTGCAGGTATGCAAACTGCTCCTCCAGCGTTAGCACGAGGGGCACGGGCGGGGTACAGGCTTTCCTGTACCCCGCTTTTCCGTGTGCCGGGTGCGCTGGTTGTGCGTGCGGACTGCGTGCAAAGCGGGTGGCCGGCTGGCGCACTTTTCACGCACAACCTAGAAGATTTCGGCGCACTACCCCGGGAGACCATGAGATCAGGCCGCTGACGGGCGGCACCAGAAAATACCAATGATCAGAGGTGACGCGATGCGGGTGATTCCCGTGGACGTGACGGCGTTTTCCGTGGTAACCGCGATGGGTCCGGCTGCGCCGGTGATAGACCGAGAGTCCGGCAGCCAGCGAGGGAACGCGGATGGGCTGCCGTTGTGGACCGTGCCGGTCGCGGTCGCGATGGCGGACGGCACGGCAGAAGTGATCGCGGTCCGGATCGCGGGGGAGGCGCCGACGGTGCAGCCGGGGACGCCGGTACGGCTGACGGGCCTGGTGGGCCGCTCCTGGCAGATGCAGGGCCGTCACGGCATCTCGTACTCGGCTGCGTCGATCACCGGAGTGTCGAGCAAGAGCTAACCGGCTCGGGGGTGGCGGTGCCCTGACCGTGTGCCGCCACCCCGGCCAGTCCTGCTCGTGCGCGCAAAGGAGTAGGTGTGTCGGTGCTACGGATCCGGCCCGGCCGTCGGATGCGGAAAGATCAGTTTCGGCTGTCGTTGCGGCCGTCGGTGCCGGAACTGCTGGTCCGGTACGGCCTGCGGCATATGTGGGGATGGCGCCGTGAGGTGCTGGCGCTGCTCGTGCTGCTGATGGTGCCGCAATCGATCATCGGCCGGTTCGGTTCCTTCTGGGGACGGGGGCTGCTCCTCGGCCTGGTGCTGGTCGTGCTGGTCGTGCCGGTGCTGCGCCGGGCGGTGGTCGGCTGGCTGCTGGGTGGGCGGCTGCGGCGACGCTGGGCGGCCGCTTGCCATGCCTGCCGGGTGGAAACACCGTCTGCTGGGGGTGGTGGGCGTGTTCCCCGGATACGGCGGGCGCGGCGGGGCGCGGCGGGCTGGCATCTGCGGCTGGTCCTGTCACCAGGCCTGAGCGTGGACGATCTCCAACAGGCGGCGGGGAAGCTGACGGCCACGCTGAAGCTGCGGGAGGTGCGGATCTCTCCGGATCTGGACCGGGCGGACCGGGTCGGCCTGGTGTTGGTGCGCCGTGAGGTGCTGGGCCGGGCGGTCCGCGCGGATCTGCTGCCCGCCGGTGCGGCCGGTGAGCTGGACGCCCTACCGATCGGGGTGCGGGAGGACCGCCGGGCCTGGCTGCTGCCGCTGCGCGGGTCGCATGTGCTCATCGCCGGGGCCACCGGGGCCGGTAAGGGCTCGGTCATCTGGTCGATCATCCGGGCGCTTGCCCCGTCGATCCGCGGGGGCGTCGCGGAGGTCTGGGCGTGTGACCCGAAGGGCGGCATGGAACTCGCCTTCGGGGAACCTTTGTTCGCGCGTTTCGGCGTAACCGCGGCGACGATCGCGGATCTCCTCGAAGATGCCGTGACGGTCATGGAGCGGCGCACGGGCCGGCTACGCGGGGTGGCCCGGTCCCACACACCCACCCCGGACGATCCCCTGATCGTGATCATCATCGATGAGGTCGCGAGCCTGACGGCCTACGTATCCGATGCGGAAGTCAAGAAGCGGATCGCGGTTGCGCTGCAACTGTTGCTCTCCCAGGGCCGGGCACCGGGGGTCGTCGTCGTCGGCGCGCTGCAAGACCCCGGCAAGGATGTGTTGCCGTTCCGGGACCTGTTCCCCGTCCGGGTCGCGCTCCGGCTCACAGAACCAGTACAGATCAACATGGTGTTGGGGGAAGGTGCCCGGGATCGAGGCGCGCTTTGCGACCGCGTTCCCCGGGGCCTGCCCGGGGTCGGCTACGTCCTGGTGGACGAAGACCCGACCCCCGTCCGGGTCCGCGCCGGCTGGCTCACCGACGACGACATCCGGACCATGGCCGCGCAGCACGCTCCGGTCCGTCCCACCACCCCGATGGAACCGGCGGAAGGGTGGCGACCACAACTGCCCTCGATGCCGTCCATGCCC
>NZ_CDWWXA010000241.1:0-3522 GCF_977971845.1 Frankia sp. CeCAU1
CGTCGAAAAAATCTTCGGCCGGTTCCCAGCTACTCAGGAACCCATCCGGGCCGGGCTTCGCGCTACCTCGGCACCGAGCGCGTCAGCGGCCGCGAGGGTCGCCCGGCTCGAGGCGAGCAGCTCCGCGGTGACACCGGCGTCGCTGCCGCGGCACATCCGCAGGAAGGCCGCCGCGGCGGCGTGATGCCCCTTGTCCTGCGCTCCCTTCCAGGTGGAACGTCCATCGATCACCAGTTCGCGGTAGTCGTCGATGCGGACGTGCCGGCTGCCCGCCAGCGCCTCGAGGTGCTCCTTACGCACTCCGCGGGGACGGGCGGAACTGTAGGAGATGGCAGACAGGGAACCGTCGGCATGCCGGAGCGTGACCGCCACATCGGGAGCAAGCAACAGCTCGGCCTCCCGCCCGGCGAGCGCCGTCACCGTGTCCACGTCGCTGCCGGCGAGCGCGGCACAGGTGTCGACGAAATGGCAGACCTCACCGAGCAGCCGGCCACCCTGGACCCGGTCGTTGTACCAGTGGTCGGCCGGCACCGGCCCGGCAGCGATCCGATAGCTCAACGTGAGAGGACCATCCCGGTCGGCCAGCGCCGCGCGAGCTGCGGTGACCGCCGGGGAAAAACGCCGGTTGTATCCGACGACAAGCACCCCGCCGCCGGTCGCCGCCGCCTTCTCCACCCGGTTGAGCTCGTCGAGGCTCAGCGCGAGCGGCTTCTCGCACCATACGTGCCGACCGCGTTCCAGGGCCCGGGCTGCGAGGTCGGCATGCGTCGCATGCGGCGTCGCGATGACGACCACGTCGACGTCGTCGTCGTCCAGCACGGCCTCGGCGCCGGCCACCGCCCCGGCGAACCCGTGCCGGTCCGCGAAGGCCCTGGCCGACCGGCCACCGGCGGAGGCCACCGTGACCAACTGGTCAAACCCGGCCGCCCGGAAGGCGGGCAGCAGAACCGATCCGGAGAACGTCCCTGCCCCGATCCAGCCGACCCGGCTGCCCCGACGTCCCGCTGGGGCGGATCGCTGGCGGGGCACCCGCGGCCGCGGGCTGACCGACCGCTCCCGGGTCGGGCCCGCGCTGTGCGCCAGTGCGGACCCGGCCCGCTCGGACCCGGCCCGCTCGGAGGCGGCCGACGCCGGGTAGTCGAAACGGATCCCCAGGTACGGCTCGCTGCGGGTGGCGACGATCTCGTAGGCCCGCGGCGCCGCGTCGATCGGAAAGGCGTGGGTAACAAGATCATCAACTCGCAGCCGGTCGGCCGCGAGCAGGTCGAGCACGGCCTCCTGGTTGCGTCCCTCGGTCCAGCGGACCTGCCCGACAGGGTAGTCAACCCCCCACTCCTCGTATCCACGCTCGTACCGGCCCGGTCCGTAGGAGCGGGCGAAGCGCAGCGTCAGCTCCTTGTCGTAGAACGGCGCGCGCAGCAGGCCCAGTCCGACGTCACCCACCACGACCAACTGCGCCCGGTCCCGGGCCAGCGCGGTGGCCCGCATGACCGGTTCCGCCGAGCGACCAGCGGCGCAGATGAGGACCGCGTCGGCACCACGGCCCCGGCTCCATGCGCGGACCGCGGCGGTGGTGGCCTCGCCGGACTCCCGCAGCGCACGGGCACCGCTCGCCTCGGCGGTGACCAGCGGCAGATCGGCAAGGTCGATGCCGGCGACGTCACATCCGCTGGCGAGCGCGAGCCGGGCGGCGAGCTGACCGACCAGCCCCAGCCCGACGACCACCACCTTCGCCCCGGGGCCCACCTCCGCCAGGCGCAGCCCGTGCAGGGCGATAGAGCCGATCGTGGCGAACGCCGCCGCCCCCGGGGCGACACCGCCCGGAACCCGGGCGCAGAGCAGCCCGGGAACGGCCTGGAACTCGGCGTGGTTGGCGCGCCCGGCCCCACCCGTGGCGACGAGGTCACCGGGGCGGATGCGGTCAACCGCGGAGCCCACCTCGACGACGCGACCACATCCGCTGTAGCCGAGGGGAACGTCGGCCCCGAGCCGGTCCCGGACCGAACGCGCTGCCGGGATGAGACCGTCGGTCCTCGCCTTCTCCGCGACCTTGCGGACAAGGTCCGGGCGGGCCCGCGCCTTGGTCAGCAGCCCGGAGCGGGCGAGCGTGGTGACGGCACGTTCCGTGCCGGCGGACACGATCGTCGCAACGGTCGCCACCAGCACCTCGGTCGGACCGATGACCGGCACGGGAACGTCGACGACGCGCACCGCCCCGCCGGACGCCGCCTGCACCACCTGCTTCACCACGCCACCTGCTTCACCACGCCACCAGGGCGCCGCCGCGCCGGCCGACGGTCGGCGCCGGCAGGTGGACCCGCACCCACGCGCGGACCCGTACCGGCGTGTCGGCCCGAGTCTTCGGTACGACCGGGGGAAGTGAGGGCGTCGGGGGTGCCCACGCTCGCATCATGCTGCGCAGTGTAGTTGATGCATTACATTCAGCGATGAACATCGGTCTCGCCCATTCGAAGTGTCAGACCCGGAGGAACGGCATGCTCGAAGCGTCGGCCGCCGCGTGCATCGTCACCCTCGCGGCAACCCCGATCGTCATCGTCGGCATGCGTCGGATGGCGGCGATCGACGAGGTCACCACGCGGTCCTCGCACCAGGTCCCGACCCCGCGTGGCGGCGGTATCGCAGTCGTCCTCGGGCTGTTCGCGGGCATCGGCCTGGCGGTGTGCATCCCTGGGCCCGGCGACGCCCGCGACCTGCTGTCGTTGACCATCGGCATCGCCCCGTTCGGCCTGATCGGACTCGTCGAGGACCTCAGCGGCATCGCTCCGCTGCGCCGGCTGGCCCTGCACGTCACCGCGGCCGTCGTCGCGGTGACGGCGGTGCGCGGGGCGGTGCTCGACGACCCGGTTCCGAGCGGCACAACCGTCCTGCTCGTCACGATCATCGCACCGGTCTGGATCACCGCTTTCGTCAACGTCTTCAACTTCATGGACGGCATCAACGGCATCTCGGTGACGACGGCGGTCCTGGCCGGGGCGGCGTTCACGGTGCTCGGAGCCGTCCACCACGTGGACGCGATCACGACCGGCGGTGCTCTCACGGCGGCCGCGGCGCTCGGTTTCGGCCCGTTCAACTTTCCGCGGGCCCGCATCTTCCTCGGGGACGTGGGCAGCTATTCGCTGGGAGCCGCGATCGCGCTCCTGGCGGTGCGGGCGGTCCTGGCGGGAATACCGGTGGAGACCGCCTTGGCACCGACGGCGCTGTACCTGGCCGACACCGCCTGGACTCTGCTACGCCGGGTGCGGGCGAAGGAACAGTGGTACCTGCCCCACCGCACCCATGCCTACCAGCGACTCACCACCGCCGGGTGGTCACACACCCGGGTGACCGGGCTGGTTGGCGTCCTGACGGCGGTCCTCGTCGCCTTGGGATTCGCCGCGGACGGACCACTGCCGGTTCGCCTGCTCGCCGACACGGCGGCCGGGCTGGTGCTCCTCGGCTACCTGAACGCTCCACAGCGCGTCGCGGCGGGACGGGACTCCGCCCGCCGCTCGCGCACCGTTC
>NZ_CDWWXA010000242.1:0-3516 GCF_977971845.1 Frankia sp. CeCAU1
AGACCTCCACCCTCGGGGCTTCGTTCTGGTGCTTCTTTAAGTTACTCGGCTTGTCCGGCGGTGTCAAATCGCTTCTTTTTGTGCGAAATATTCACATCCGAACAGGTCTTACCTTCTTGCACACTCCGGACGTTCGCATTCAAAGCGACCAACCGGAACGTCTTCCCTAGATTATGAGCTTTGGCTTGATTGTGTCAAATCACTCCGGCCCGGTAGTTAACCCACCCACGTGCCGGTGTTTGCCACTCTCGTACCTTATCGCACCGTCCGCGGCCCGTTTCCTCGGGGGGTCTACGCCCCCTCGGAGGAGATCTGGTCCTGCGCGACGCCCGGCTCCCGGAGGAGCTCGGTGGGCGACGAAGAGGAACTATACACGAGTCCGGGCATGGTGAACGGACACGAGGACCTAACTTTCTGGCACCGACGTCTGACAGTGCGCAATCCCCACAGCTGACAGCCTCCGGGCCCCGCGCCGATTCCCTCCCCCGCCGAACCGCTGCCGAGGCCCGCCTCGTCCCTCGTTCACCGGTGCCGTCCGCCCGCCGGCGCAGACACCGGGTCCGATGCGGGGGGTACCCCGGTCAGCGATCCCCAAACCACCCGGACCTCCGATCCGCACGCTCCCTACACCTGCCCCTCCCGCGTCTACCCAGCCGCGAGGCTGTGAGGCCGGGCAGACGCGCCAGCGAGGCATGTTTGAGGAGGAGGGGACACCAGGCGAGACCGACATACCAGGCGACGTCGTAGAAAACGTCGTACCGGCCGGTACTAGCCCTCCCAGGCGTACCGCTCCGGCGCGAGGATGAAGGCGCCGGCCCCCCGAAGCGCGATCCGGCTGGGATCGGAGCTCCGTCTGATCTGCATCCGCCGGGTGAACGCCAACCCCGTGTGACGATCGAAACTGGCCGACAGCGCGTCCCAGAAGATCGGGCCGGACTGCGCAAACCCGCCAGCCACCACGGCGGCCTCCAGGTCGAGCAGGCTCGAGCAGGAGGCCAGTCCGGCCCCCACCGCAGCACCCGCGCGGGCGAGGGCCCGCCGGGCGACGCCGTCGCCGGCCCGTGCCGAGGCTGCAAGCACGCGACCGTTGGCCGGCTGATCCCCCGAAGGCACCCAGCCCTCGCCGATCGCCCAGGCCACCGTCCGCGGACCCGACGCGAGCGCCTCCAGACATCCACGTCCCCCACACGGACAAGGAGGTCCGTCGGCCTCCACCACCATGTGACCGATATGGCCGGCATTGCCGGATGTGCCGTGCAGCAACCGGCCCCCGAGAACCAGGCCGCCTCCGACGCCGGTGGAGACGGTGACGGCGAGCATGTTG
Organism: Frankia sp. CeCAU1; assembly: GCF_977971845.1. NCBI lineage: Bacteria > Bacillati > Actinomycetota > Actinomycetes > Frankiales > Frankiaceae > Frankia > Frankia sp. CeCAU1. The sequence continues at coordinate 1,325 of NZ_CDWWXA010000242.1, forward strand.
CGCACGCCACGGCCCTCACCCATCCAGTGCTCGCCGGCGGCGAGGGCGACGGCGTCGTTGTGGACCAAAACCGGGCCGCCCGGGTATGCGTCCCGCAGCCGCGCCCGCAACGGGAATCCCCGCCAGGCCGGAATGTTCAACGGGGAGACCTCGCCGACCGGCCAGTCCATCGGACCGCTGCACCCGCAGCCGAGTCCCGTCATCTCGTCCGGACGCATCCGCGCCGCGGCGAGCGCCTCGTCGAGGCAGTCCTGGACAACGGCGAAGACCTCCTCGGCATCGACCCCTGCCGCCCGGGCCAACGCCGGCCCAGCGCCGTCCGGATCAGGTGAAGCCGGTGAAGCCGGACGCGGGACCGGCATGGAGCGACGGGCCTGAGCTGCGATCGTGCCGTCCCCCGCGACGACACCGGCGGCGATCTTGGTTCCCCCGATGTCGAGGGCGAGCGCGAAGGTCTTCCGGCCGTCCGCACGCACCGGCTCCGCACCCGCGGGCTCCTTGCCCGACGCGCGGACGTCCCGCGGCCCGCCCGCCTCCCATGGCTGGAACGCCTCCTGCGACTGGGACATCGTCCTGGCGCCTCTCTGCTCGCCGATCGACCGTCGGTACCTGCGGTACCTCGTGAAACCCGGCCGTAACTGAAACCCGGCTGTGACCCGTCCGCCCTCGGCAACCCTTCCGACCACCGGAAACCGGCCTGGAGGCCGACATCCACCACCGGTACCAACCTGGTCTCTCCCGACCTGGAGCGACGGAAGAGGTGGAGCGTACCCGCGATCGGCCCGCACCGACCTCGGCCCCCGCGGAACGCGCAACCCGGCGCACGAAACCCGGCAGGCCGCCACGGCCCAGTCCCGACCCGCCGTGAACCCGGCCCCGTGAACCCGGCCCCGTGAAATTGTGGGATTGAATGGTTGGGGCGGCCGGCGACAGGCCGATCCCCGATCGCGGTCGCCTCCACGAAGAAACCATCCTGAGGCGGGCTCACCGCGATCACCTGAGGTCCACGGGCTTCTGGGCCGCCGAGCACATGGACAAGCCGATCCGCGGTCGGCTAATGTCCGACGGGCAAGGACGATCACCGGTTGAACGACGGTGGCGGTTACTTCCGACGGTCCGTCCCAGGGGGAAGCGGCGTGCTCGGCGCGGGAGTTTGGCCGAATGGTGGCCAGTTCGAGGCTGCGGTCTCCACTGGCGCGGAGGTATTCACGGATCCACGGCTGCGGACCGCCCGGTTCGAACGGGACGCTTTCGGTGCCCCGGTGCAGGTCACCGGCGAGTCGGCGGTCGTTTTCTTCGGAGCTGCGACGGGCAGTGCCTTCGCGCTGCGCTGTCCGACCCGGCCGCTGACCGGCGGAGCCGAACGCTATGCGGCGGTAACGAATCATCTACGTCGTCATCGGGTGCTGTCAGCCTTCCCGAAAGCCGAGTGGGTCGCGCAGGGAGTGCGGGTCGGCGAGAAATGGTGGCCGGTGGTCGTCATGGACCAGGTCCAGGGCACCACCCTGCGGACCTACGTCCGCCAGCACCTCGCATCTCCGGAAGCGCTGCGTGACCTCGCCGCCGGATGGAAGCTTCTACTCGGTGAGATGAGCAAGGCCGAGATCGCCCACGGCGATCTGCAGCACGGCAACGTGTTCGTCACCGAACAAGGTTCAGTACGCCTCGTGGACCTGGACTCGGTTTGGGTCCCGGCGGTCGCGCACCTACCGCCGGACGAGCATGGACATCGCCACTACCAGCACCCCCGCCGGCAGGCGACGGGCTACTGGGACCGCCGCGTCGACACCTTCCCGGGTCTCGTCATCTACCTCTCGGTGCTGGCGGTCGCCGCCGACCCGGCCCTGTGGGAAGAGTTCCACCGCGACGAGAACCTCATCCTGAGCGCGTCCGACCTCGCCCAGCCCGACCACACGCCGATCTGGTCACGACTCGCCGCAAGCCGGGACGGCGAGGTCCGTCGGCTCGTCCCGCTGCTGAGGCGCTTCTGCCTCGGGCCGCCGGCGGTTGACGTCGATTTGCCGACGCTGCTGCGCGACGCCGACAGCGCCCTGCCGGACGCGCCTGTCAGCGAGGCGGTCGCGCCGTCCCTCGGCGCGGGGAGTTCCTGGTGGGAACCGAGCCAGGCTTCCGTCCCGACGAAGCCGATCGATCCCAGCCAGGGCTGGGCGACCCCGCCCTCTCCGTCGGGA
>NZ_CDWWXA010000243.1:0-2814 GCF_977971845.1 Frankia sp. CeCAU1
GGGCGACGGTGGGTGGTGGTATCTCCAGGGGGTGCCGCGGAACGCGAGGCGTAGGGCGTGTAGGGCGTGTAGGGCGTGCAGGGCGGGGGCGCCGTGTTTGCGGGTGGTGGACAGGTAGCTGGCGATCTGGAGGCGGCAGGCGGTCACGGCCGCGGAGGTGAGCCGGCCGGAGATCTTCTGCTGGGTCTTGAACGGCCGGAGGTCGCGGTCACTCTGGTTGTTCGTGGGCCACACGTCGAGGTCGAAGACGAAGCGGAGCACGTCGTCTTGGCGGTCGCGCAGGCATTCGAGCAGGCAGCGGCCGACCGGCTGCTTGGCGCCCTTCTCGGCCGCGGGGACGTCCCTGAGCCCGACGCGGACCGCGCCGCGGTACTCGGCGACCAGCGGGTCGCGCAGCGCGGCGGGGACCTCGGCCAGCCCGGCCGCGCGGGCGAGGTTGGCCTGGTGGACCAGGCCGCGCAACGCCTGCTGGAGCTGGACCGGCCACACCGCCTCCGGGTAGGTCTCGACGGCGTCCTGGAGGTCACCCAGCAGATGGCTGACACAGAGTTGGTGCAGGAAACCGACGAACTCCTTCGGCGGAGCCTGTCCAATGGTCTGTGTGCAAGGAGGTGGGCATGAGCTGGGGCGTCGGGCGTAGACGCGGCGTCTTGGGAGGAGGTCTCCGATGTCGGTGATGAGTGGTGACCGGCCGCCGGTGGCGGCGGGTCAGAAGCCGGTCGTGGAGGGTTCAGCGGTCTCGGCCCGGGAGCTGGCCGAGGGGCCGTGGTTGGACGCGTTGTTTGATCGGGTGGACGCGGAGGGGCTGCGGTTGACCGGCGACGGCGGTTTCCTGCCGGAGTTGGTGCGGGCGCTGCTGGAACGCGGCCTTGCGGTGGAACTGTCCGACCATCTTGGCTATGAGAAGGGGGATCGGTCGGGGTGGGGTGGCCCGAACTGCCGCAACGGCACCACGGGGAAGACGCTGCAGACCGAGGTGGGCCCTGTCCCGGTCGGCACACCACGGGACCGGGCGGGTTCGTTCGAGCCGCGGCTGGTTCCCAAGGGCAGCCGGCGGCTGTCCGGCGGCCTCGACGAGATGATCATCTCGTTGTATGCGGGTGGGATGACCGTTCGGGACATTCAGCATCATCTGGCGCGGACGGTGGGTACCGAGCTGTCCCGGGAGACCATCAGCAAGATCACGGATGGGGTGGTGGAAGAGGTCCGGGCCTGGCAGTCGGCGCCGTTGGAACCGGTCTATCCGATCCTCTGTATCGACGCGCTGTGGGTGAAGGTCCGCGACGGCCATACGGTGGTCAACAAGGCCGCGTACCTGGTCGTCGGGGTGGACTGTGACGGGGTCAGGCATGTGCTGGGCATCTGGGTGCAGTCCAGTGAGGGTGCGAAGTTCTGGCTGGGGGTGCTGACCGAGCTGGCCAACCGTGGCGTGCGCGATGTGCTCATCGCGTGCTGCGACGGGGTGGTGGGGCTGCCCGAGGCGATCGAGGCGACCTGGCCACACACCGTGGTCCAGACCTGTGTCGTGCATCTGATCCGCGCGTCGCTGCGGTATGTCTCCTACACCGACCGCAGGCCGATGGCCCGGCTGCTGCGGACCGTCTACACGGCGCCGACCGTCGAGGCGGCCGAGGACGCGCTGCTGGCCCTGACCGAGCATGAGCTGGGCCGTCGCTACCCGGCGGCGGTCGCGGTGTGGGAACGGGCCTGGGAGCGGTTCATCCCGTTCCTGGCGTTCCCGGCGGCGGTGCGGCGGATCATCTACACGACGAACAGCATCGAGAGCCTGAACTACCAGCTTCGGAAAATCATCAAGAACCGGGGGCATTTCCCCACCGACGACGCGGTCGTCAAGCTGCTGTGGCTGGCGATCCGGGACATCGAGGACAAACGCGCCCGAGCCCGTCAGGCCGAACGCGGCAAGCCGGCCAGCCGACGCAACGCGCCGGGCCGGCTCGTCGAAGGCGCCACCACCCAGCACTGGCGCCAGGCGTTGAACGCGCTTGCGCTCGCCTATCCCGGCCGGCTGCCCGAACAGTACCTCCACTGACCGCGCCCGCCCACGGCAAGGAGGAGCTCACCGTGCAGACAGAACACCGAAGAAGGAGGCGGTTTCGCCGCCGCCCATCCCCCGCACCGCACAGCCACCGCCGTGGCCGGGATGCGCCGCGCGCGGTACGGGGCCGCCTCTCCGGCCTCAAGGGTCGCTACGCGATCGCTGACGCGACGGCCCTGCGGGCCGCCCTTGACCCCGAAGACCTCTGCGGCCCCTGGGGTCAGGGCACAGGGGCAGGCGGGACCTGCCCCAGCACAGCGCGCGGCGCGCCCGCGAGATCACAAAGCCTAAAGATGATCTAGTATCGGCAAGCAGGGAGAACAGGAACCACCCCGCACACAGAGAACTTGACAGCACCCGACGAACTCCTTCGGCGTCGTAGAGGGCGTAACGGTCGTGGACGACGACCCCGAGCATCCGGCCGAGCAGGAACAGCCGGAAACTCGCCTTGTCACGGCCTCCCAGCATGAACAGGCTCGAACAGCAGCGTCGACGCCGAGAGCACGTAGCGTTTCTCGCCCTTCGGCCCGACCTTCAGCGGGGTCTCGTCGAACCCGACGACCTTCTCCGCGGCGATCCACTGTTCGATCGCGTCGACCGGCTCGGCGAGCGCGTCCGCTCCCAGGGCCAGCAGCGAATGCAGCCAGCCCACCGAGACCTCCACCCCACACAGCTCGGCGATCGCCTCCCAGGCCCGCTCGACCGGCAGGTACTGGCGGACCAGGAAGTACAGCGCGAGCGCACGCAACTCCGGCCCG
>NZ_CDWWXA010000243.1:3021-3661 GCF_977971845.1 Frankia sp. CeCAU1
GGGCGGCCACGTGGCGGCGCCCGCAGCCGCACACGACCCGGTAGAGATCATGCCGGGTCACGGTCGACCCGGGCCGGTTCGACATCGTGGGACTGGTGCAAGCGCGCGACCCCCGCCGGCCTCGACCCGGCCAGCGACACCCCACAGTCACACACCCCGACCGGAAAATACGCCTCGACCCGATCCGGGTCCTCCCGCCAGGCCAGCGTCCACCCGTCCGCGCCCGGCTGCTTACCACGCTTCGCTTCTTCTTCCCCACCCCGCCAGCGCCCGCAGCCCCGGGCGTCCCACCCGCCGGCCCGGGCGGCTTCCACCCCGGGACCGCGTCGTCCGTGGACGGCGACAACGACGAGTTCCGCGAGTTCCGCGACACCTTCCGCTCCGGCTCAGCGACCTTCGCCGTCAGCTTCGCGATCTCCCTGGCCTGTGTCGCCATCACCGCCCGCAACTCGGCGATCAACTCCGCCTGCGCGCGGACGAGGGCGATCAGCCCCTCGATCGGCATCTCCCCCCGGCGGCAGCACCCCACCACGTCACCACACGCACCAGACCCGATGCGCCACACATCAGCCAACAGTCGGACCCGGAACAAGCGCCAACCACTCACAGCAACATCAACAATGAAGCTGAATGTTTACCT
>NZ_CDWWXA010000244.1:0-3276 GCF_977971845.1 Frankia sp. CeCAU1
CAGGTAGTGCCCCCGACGGCACGGCTTCCCGCCCGTTTTGGTGTGGAGCCTGCCGGATCCGCCGGCCGGGGGGCGGACCGGTCCGCATCGTGGCGACATACCGGCCATACCCCCTAACTGGTCGGCGCCCACCGAAGAGGGCATCTAGGTTGGGTCGGGTCAGCACGGAACCTGGGAGGTCTCATGGCGCTACGTCGCGGACTTGCCGTTTCAGTGATGATCGGTACGCTCACCCTGATGGGCGGGATCGCCGGAACAGCCTCCGCTGCCTCATTCACCTCCGGCGCGCCGGCGCTGGGCATCGCCAACGCCGCGGCGGTGGTCCGATCGGCGGGGTACACGCCGATCGTCCTCGGCGGTTATGACCGGAGCAACGATCTCAGCGTGATCGTCGGACTGCTGTCGACATCCGGGGACGGGCATCCGCAGCGGGCGTTCTTCTTCCATCGTGGCCGGCTCATCGGCTACGACTTGCCGCAGCCGAGCGCCACGATCCGCTGGATCTGGTCCACCGACCGGGTCGTCGCCCTCCAGTACGATCTCTACCGGCCAAGCGACCCGATGTGCTGCCCGACAGCGGGTGGTGCGACCGTGCGTTACCAGTGGAACGGTTCATCGGTGGTCCCGCTCGATCCGGTCCCGACCGCGAACGTGTCCGCCGCGAAAAGCCGCCGGTGATCCGCGACCGGTGATCCCCGGTCCATGATCCGCCATGGACCGGGACCGGGACCGGGGTCGGGGCCGTCGCCGGGTGCGCCGCCGGGGATTCATCGCCCCGCGCCTTCGCTGCCCCGCCCGGACAGGGGCCGGCCAGGGGATGGCTGCGACGCGGGGTCGTCCGGCCCGCCTCAGTGCCCCTCGGCGGCCTCGACGAGTTCGGTGAGCACGCCTCCGAGACCCTTGGGATGGATGAACGCGATCCGGCTGCCGGCGGTGCCGTGCACCGGAGTCTTGTTGACCAGATCGAATCCGGTCATGGTCAGGGCCGCCAGGGCGCTGTCGATGTCGGCGACGCCGTAGGCGATGTGGTGGATGCCCGGCCCCCGCTTGGCCAGGAACTTCCCGATCGGGCTGTCCTCGCGCAGCGGTTCCAGCAGCTGGACGTGGGAGTTCCCGGTCTTGCCGCTGTGGACCAGCAGCATCGCTTCGCGCACCCCTTGGCGCTCGTTCTCCTCTTGGTGCACGACCTTCAGACCGAATGCCTCCTCATAACGGGGGATGGCCTCGGTGAGGGAAGCCACCGCGATCCCGACGTGGTCGATCCTGGTCAGCACAGCCGTCTCCTCGTTCTGCCGGCCCGCGATCGGGGCCTGTCCGCCGATGTCCCACCGCCCCTGGTGCGAAGCGATGGGGTCCGCACTGAGCCTGCCGGTTCACGATCCCGGCGTCGACCGATCGGCCCCCGTGACGTGAGTGGAGTCCGCGGACGTGGGGTGACGTGGGCGACCCGAGCCGGGCCCCACTCTGCCCGCTGCCTCGCCAGGGGTCCACGTCGCCGGCGTGGTTGCGGATGCTGTCGTGGGTGGGCGTTGCTCTTCCAGTGTGTTCATGGGGTGGCGGTGTGGAGTTCGGGGCCTCGTCGTGGACTCCGTTCGAGTCTCCGCGGGACAGGCCGTAGAGTCGAGTGTCAACCATTTTAGCCCGAGTCTTCGAGGCACGAACGTAAGGGTTACGGTGTCCACGACGCGTCGCGATCGTTCCGCGTTCCGCGCGGCCCGCGGAAACAGCCGTCAGATAGGTGAGGTTGCCGAGCGGGTCGGGCTTTCTCTGCGCGCGGTCCGGTACTACGAGGAAGCCGGACTGCTTACTCCCGCTGGACGTACGCCGGGTGGCTTCCGCCTGTACGACGACGAGGCTGTCGATCGACTGCTGGTCATCAAGAAGATGAAGTCGCTGGGGTTCACGTTGGAGGAGATGCGGTCGCTGTTGTCGGTGCGCGACGAGCTGTCGGATCCGACGATCTCCGAGAGTCGGCGGACCGAACTGCGCGAGCGGCTGCATACCTGGGTCGTGCTGGCTGAGGAGAAGCTGGCCACCCTGCGGCAGCAGGCGGGAGTCGCGGAGGACTTCGTCATCGGCCTGCACGGTGATGCGGATCGGACGGTATGACGGACTCGTGAATCCATGGTCACCTCGTCCGAGATGGGTGCCGGAACCGCCATTAGGGGCCCACGTCCCGAGGTCGGGGCCGTCGGGATCGTCCGATCTCGGCAAGAGATCCGATTTTGCCCGGACGCCCGGTTCGTGCAGGTTGTCTCGTCCGCCCGGGTCCTCCGCTGCGTCAAGGTCATCCGTTTTGTAAAGCTGCCTATTTTGTGGGAGCTACCTGGTTCGCCGGGGTGACCGGGATCCGGGGTGGCGGCCGGCGCTGGGACTCCTGTGGAGCAACCGGAGTCCGCTGGTGACGGACGTCACGGTCGGCGTCGGCCGTGGATTACTAGATCTTTACCGGTCCTGTGTAGCTGCGGGTGGCCGATACTAGAGACGCTTGACACTCGAATACCAGTCGCCATGCTCACGTGATAAGGGTTGAATTGTCCATAACCAGCAGCGCCGGGTCTTCCGCCGATGCCCGTGACGGCCGCTACCGGATCGGTGACGTTGCCACCCTGGTGACCTTGTCCCTGCGTACCGCCCGCTTCTACGAGGATGCCGGCCTGCTCGCGCCGGTAGGCCACACCTCGGGTGGTTTCCCGCTGTACGACGACGACGCACTCGACCGGTTTTTCCTCATCAAGAAGATGAAACCGCTGGGGTTCACACTCGAGGAGATGCGCTCTCTCATCACATTGCGTGAGCGGATCGGCCAGCCCGATCTTGCCCCGGATCATCGCAGGGAACTGCGGGAACGGTTGAGAACCTGGGTTACCCTGGCCGAGGAGAAGCTCGCATCTCTGCAGGAACAGGTGCGTCTCGCCGAGGACTTCATGATCGGGCTGCGGGACGATACCGCCCGGTCGCTGCGGGAAAGCCCGGATCGCCGGGACGTTGCCGATCAAGACGATCTTGGTCCCGGTCGCCTGGACAGCTCGTTCCTCGATTTTCTCGATGATCCCTTCGGGCCCGAGGAGAACTGACCCGGCCCGGCATCACGAGGCACAGCGCCCCCACCGGCCTGGCCGCGGTGGCGTGACCTCATGTCCCGTGGCGGTGGTCGAGCCGCGCTGCTGGAGATCGGTGACGGTCCGGGACTGGGGTTCGTCACCGAACTGCGGCCTTCCCGGGCAGGGACACCCTCCGGCGGTCGGCTCGACACGGGTCGAGGGTCGGCGGGTG
>NZ_CDWWXA010000245.1:0-3243 GCF_977971845.1 Frankia sp. CeCAU1
GATTATGAGTCCGCTGCTCTAACCGGCTGAGCTACCGCCCCCCTGGATCGATCCCCCCCAGCGTCTCACAGCGTGGAGGACATCGACGACGTACAGCCTAACGGCTACCGCCGGATGGCATGCGTCCGCTCGTCTGGCCGCGGAGAGGAGCCCAAGAACAAGACTCACCGGAAGTGGACGACCACGGAATGCCGAGGCGGCACGGATCGACGGCGGCACGGATCGACGGCATTCCGGCGCCGCCGCCGTCCCGGCGACATGCCCAGGTCAGCGCCTGTCCGGCGCCGCTTGACCGCTCGATCCGGACTTGTGATGCCGAGACGACATCCCCCGGCTATGCTCACCGTGCTGATCCGCTCACGCGGCTTGTCCCGATCTGCCGCCTGCCGAAGAGCGATGAATGACCGCTGATCCCGAATCCGCCTGGCAGCGTTACACCGTCTCCGCCGAGCTTCTGTACCGCGACGACACGGCCGACGCCCTGCGCGGCTGGGACTTCGACGCCGCGTTCCTGCTCATGCGCAAATGGGACCATGTCAGCCAGGACCGCCTAGCCTCCTCCATCGAGGGGTTCAGCCAGTCCCGGATCAGCGGCCGGTCCGCACCCACTACGTCGTCGACAACAGCCGCCACACCCGCAGCAACCCCGCCGACCGGCTACCAGACCGTCGCCATCACCAACGGCTACACCCGCACCCTGCACACAGCAGGGCCCGACCACATCATCGACTCACTCACCGAACTCCTCGACCTCCTCGCCTGACAGCGAGGGCGCGGACCTCAGGCCACCTCCCAGCCGGTCAACCCAGCCGACTGTACTGTAGATGGCACCGAGGACACGAAGGCCGCTCCGGCAGGGACCGCCGGGTGTCACTATTGGTGCCTTCACAAACGGCTCATACCTCATAGTGACTCTCGGAGAGTACGGCGAGCCGGGCACCGCCCATCACGAGTGGGACTTTCGAGTCGTGTCTCGTCAAGGTTCCCAGGTAAACACCAGGATGTTCGACTGCAGCGGTGGCGCAGTTGAACACGCGTGTTGTCGCCGGAGTCGGGTGTTCGCGCCGCACCGGCCCCGGCGTAAGCTTGAAAACCGCGGATTAGCCCCGGCCAAGCGGTGCTCTGCCTGGCCGGGCTCCCCGGGAATACCCCATCCACTGCTGCTCAACGCCGAGGATTGGCCGGAAGGCGAAGAGTGCGTTCCACCGCACGCCGGCAGCCGGGCGTCCATCAACGAAGTGATCGAGGCAGAACGTTGTGCGTTGAAAGGGCCGTGCGCAATCGTGTACCCGGTCGACCTGGCGCCATGCCATGCGCGCCGTCGGGTAACTGTCGGCTGTCCGTTCACCATCTCTGACCGCGGAGGCGCAATGCTTTGTCGTCCGAGCCACCCCCGACCTGCCGTCACTCGCCCTTGGAGTGGGGCGGATGCGTGACGACCGAGACGTCTTCCGGCGGTTGACCGATCTGTTCGAGTCCGGCTCGGTGTCCTACCGGATGATCCCGCATCCGCCCGAGGGTCACACCGACGTCGCCAGCCGGCTGCGTGGCCACCCCCTCCAGCAGGCCGCCAAGTCCCTCGTGGTGCGGGTGGCAACGGGCAGGCGTTCCCGGCGCTACGTGCTCGCCGTGGTCCCCGGTGACCGTCGGGTCGACCTGAACGCGCTGGCCGACCGGTATGGCGGCCGAGAGGCCTCGTTCGCCGCCCGTGAGGTCGCCGAACGTCTGGCGGGTAGCGTCAGCGGATCCATCACCCCGTTCGTCTTCTCCCCCGAGCTGGACCTCATCGTCGACGAAGGCCTGCTTATCCACGACGAGATCTACTTCAACGCCGGACGGCTCGACCTGTCCGTCGCCCTGTCCGTCTCGGACTACCTGCTGCTGGCCCGGCCGACCGTCGCGCCCATCGCCGCCTGACGCCCTGGGCGGCCAGGAGCCAGCGCCCCGGCCCGTCGCACTCGGCGCTCCTTCGTAGACCGCCGGACCACCGGACCACCGGACCACCGGCGAAGGATGGGTACCGGAGCTGACCGAGATCGATCTCTGCCGCGAAGGGGGCCGAGATCTTGACCATGCCGGTGAACCTCCTTCCAGCTGGGCTCAGCGTGCCCTGGGCTCTCCTGGGCTCTCCGCGCCACGACTGTTTGCGGGGTGCGGACAGAGCCACCCGCAGTGAGCTTCTACCCAGGCGAGCACAGCCGATCCCGACGATCATGCCCACCCCGCCGGTTGCCAGTTACTGATCCATAATCATAAGTAAGGTTCACCTAAAGCAGGTTAGGCTAACCTCCGTCTCTGGTACGTTCCGTGAAGCCGGCTACGCGGCGGACCGAAAGGAATCGGACGTGTGGGGTGATGTGCTCCCGAACCTGCTCATCGGGCTGCGCGAGGGCCTCGAGGCAGGCTTGATCGTCTCGATCCTGGTCGCGACGCTCGTCCGCGCCGACGAACGCTCCCGCCTGCCGCTGGTGTGGACGGGCGTGCTCGCCGCCATCGCCCTGTCGGCGAGTTTCGGCGCCGTGCTGACATTTGCCGCCGCGTCCATGTCCACGGCGGCGCAGGAGGTGTTCAGCGGGAGCCTCAGCCTCGTAGCGGTCGGTTTCGTCACCGTGATGATCTTCTGGATGCGGCGGTCGGCCCGCGCCCTGTCCGGCGAGATCAAGGGCAAGGTCACCGCTGCGCTGGCACTCGGGCCCGGCGTGCTGATCCTGACCGCTTTCCTGGCGGTGGCCCGGGAGGGTCTAGAGACCTCCCTGTTCATCTGGACGACCACCCGCGGCGCCAGCGAGTCGGCCGGTCCGTTGATCGGCGCCGCGGCCGGGCTCCTCATCGCCGCCGGGCTGTGCGCGGGGATGTACTACCGCGCCGTGAAGATCAACCTGACCAAGTTCTTCACGTTCACCGGCATCGGGCTCATCGTCGTCGCGTCGGGTGTCGCCGGGTACGGTCTGCGCGACCTCCAGGAGGCCGGTGCCCTCCCCGGCTTCGACACGGTCCTGTTCGACCTGCGGACCACCTTCGACCCGAGTTCCTGGTACGCCAGGCTCGTCGAGGGCGTCTTCAACATCACTCCGCGGATGACGGCGCTGCAGGTCACCGGCTACCTGGCCTACCTGGTGGTGGTACTGGCCCTGTTCGTCCGCGGCACCCGCGCCCCCCAACCAGCACAGCCAGCCCTGCCAGCCCAGCCAGGAGAACCGGCCGCCGTCCCCGCCGCCAAGAGTTCCGATCGCACGCCGGCCC
>NZ_CDWWXA010000246.1:0-3242 GCF_977971845.1 Frankia sp. CeCAU1
TCTGGACACCGCCAGATGAGCAAATATTGCCCCCCCCCCCCGAAAAATTGCCGTTCTGGCGGGAACGCTGTGCGTCGTGGCGTCGGTAGCGCAATGTAGGGACGTCGAGCAGTATTCCGGTGGCGAGGGCGGAGCCGGCAATGAGGGTCGCGGTGTCCTCGACACCGCGCAGCGTGTCCATTCACGGGTGACGGCTTGAGCAGCCCCGTGTTGATGTTGGTTTAGGTGGCGAGAGCGTGTGTGGGGCTGGCCGCGCGCCTGGCTGGCATCCAGGGCGTACCGGCGAGGGCGAGGCGGATGGCGTCGACGGCGGTCAGGCCGTGGTCGCGGGCGGAGACGAGGTAGGAGCGCACGCGTAGGTAGGCGGCCATGGTGGTGGGGGTGTGCCAGTAGCCCGAGACGGCCTGGTGGCGTTTCGGGAGGCGTATGGCCTGCTCGCTGGGGTTGTTCGTCCATGGGATCTTGAAGTCGGTGGTGAAGAGCCAGACCTGGTCTGCCTTCGCGGCGAGCCGGCGGGCCAGGACCAGGCCGGGATGGTTCTTCTCGTCGGCCCAGGGGCGGGACATGTTCGTCAGCTCGCCGATGCGGACGTCGGCGTCGTAGCGGGCCCGCAGCGCGTCGATCGCGGCCTGGCCGAGGCGGCTGTTCCCGGCGGCGCGGGCGGCGACGACCAGGCCGTTGGCCTCGCGGAGCAGGTCGATGAGCCGGCCCGCCCACTTCTGGACCTTCGGCGCGAGGATCAGCACCGCACGCAACGCCCTGATGAGATGGGCACAGCACAACTGCACGCCGGCGAGCGTGGGGTCGTACTGGTGCCAGCCGGCGTAGTCGTCCCGGGTCAGGTAGCCGTTCCAGCCGGTCAGGACGCCGGTGGCGTCGATCGCCCCGGACGAGCGGGAGCTGATCGCCGCATACCAGACCAGCCCGGGCGCCGGGGTGCGCACCACCAGCAGGTGCGGGGTGCCCGACAGGGCGGTGCCGGTGGCCTCGTCAAGATCCTTGCGCAGCACGTTGACGGGCGACTCGTCCCCGCACAGCACCGGCTCGGCCCGCAGCGCCGCCGTCATCGCCTCGTCGAACCCGGCGGCCTGAAGATCCTGGGCGAGCCGGGCGTTCGCGCGGGCGACGAACCCGGCCGACACCGGCACCCCGAGCAGCCCGTCGATCACCATCGCGGCCCGCTCCACCGGCACGTTGCCCTCGGAGGCGAGCAGCACCGCCGCGCCGTGCAGCCGCGGCCCGTAGGACACCGCACCCGCCGCCGCGTGCCGCACCCCCGGAACCACGGCGGTGATGACCTCCCGGCAGCAGGCGCAGCGCCGCCGCGGCAGCGCCCACTCGACCTTCTCCAGCACCGGGGCGAGCAGGTCCCAGACCTGCGCCCACCCGTCCGCCAGCACCCCGGCGTCGGACAGATCCGCCTGGCACGACGAGCATTCCGACGGCGGGTCCGCCGACAACGACCGGTCCGGCGTCTCCTCCCGCGCCAGCCCCGCCCCCGGATGGCCCGGCTGCCCACCCGGCTTCCTGTCCTTCGACCGGACCCGCTCCGAGGACGCCCACCGCTCGGCCCTCCGCTTCTCCCTCGCCCCGACCGGATCCTTCGACGGCGGCACAGAGGAGTTCGTACTGTCCCGCGACAGCCGCCGGCGCAGCTCGGCGAACTCGAGCTCAAGCTCCTCGACCCGCCGCACGGCCCGGTCCCGCTCGGCGCACACCGCGCCAAGCTCCACCTCATGCCGCGCGGCCGAGTCCTCCACGACCCGACGCAGCCGCTCGTTGACCGACACCAACCGCTCGTTCGCCGCCACCCACGCGGCCTGCCCGACGGCGAGTTCCTCGATCCGCGCCTCGGCAGCCGCGAGACGCGACTCCCACGACGACGCGGACAGCTCAGCCACAACCCTGGTCATCCACGCCCAGCCACCAGGATCAAGCAACGGCCACAGCACGTCCCAGCAACACAAACCCCAAGGTCAGCGGGCTACCCCGGCACACCCGTGAATGGACACAATGCCAGCTGGCCGAGGTTGTCCGGGATCTGACCTTCCTCTAGATTGTGGTCGGGGATGAAGCGGACTCCGACCTGCCGCAGTCCGTCACCCCACGCTGCGGTAGCTCGGAAGGATGAGTCGTCATCGTCGTCAGTCGCGTTGAGATCGCGTGGCCGCACGAACTGGCTGACCATCTTCGCGTCGGCGGCCCCAAGTCGGATAGCAAACTTCGGGTCTGTCGAACGAATCTTGAACTGATCGGCTCCATTCAGTTCTACGAGCACGAGCTGTGCTACCTCTGCGGTCTCATCAGCCAGCGCGGCCAGAGCTCCTGAGACGGCGGACCGTCTCTTACGGATTTCTGCGTCGAGTTCATCGCCCGCTCGGGGGCGCTGGCCGCTACCGAGGCGCGATCCAAGATCGCCGAGCGGGCGTACATGGAGGCGAAGCGTCAGATCAGGGGCCTTCCATTCCCATGTTCTCGGTCCGGACGTCACACGGTATTTGCTGAGCGAGAGGCTGACTTCAGCCGCATTGACGAGATGTTCGAGCATTGCGTCTGACTGGTGGAGCAGAAAGACAGTGAGCTTTGGCTCGACAAGCGCCCTGGCAGTTAGCTCCCGCCGTTTTTCCCCATTTTTCTCTTCGATCTCCCTGTTGACCCTGGTAGTAGTTGCCAGCTGTTCGTCGGTGGCACCCTTACGGACTGACTCTTTCTTCTGCAGGGCACGTCTCGGGTTCTGGCGCTTGATCTCGCTTCGCCGGAGTTCTGGAGCGGCGACGAACATGGGCTCAAGGGCCTGCGAGGCCCATTCGGTCAGGCGGCGGCGTTCGCCTGGCATGAGTCCTGTGCCGACGGGATGCCATCCCATGCGGGTATGGTGGGCGACTGCGGCCGTGATGCCATCATGCCCGCCGAGCCAGGATTCTGGTTCCTTCTTGAAAACGTCGGGCGATGGAAGGTTGGCGATCGCCCCGACGCGGGAGAGTAGACCCTCCGGGCCGCCTTGCCTCCAGATAATCTTGCGGCTCGCCGAATCGTAGACCAGTGTCGCTACGGCGAATCGTGCTGGCGGGGCGCCGTCATTAATGAGTGGACCGCCAGCCAGCAGGTAGGTCGACGCTCCGCTCTTCCGTGGAAGAAAAAGGTCCCCCGCACCCAGCGTCGAATGATCGTACTTATGTGAATCCTCGGTATCGGCGAGAAAGGTACAGTCCTGAGGGAGACGCGGATGACACCTGAGTAGT
>NZ_CDWWXA010000247.1:0-3238 GCF_977971845.1 Frankia sp. CeCAU1
TATCAGGTCACCGGCGCGCTACGCGCCCTGACCACGATCGCCGGCGAACGGCGGTTCCTGCTGGTAGGAGACAGCAAACTCGTCTCCTACCCCAACCTGACCGCGTTGACGTCCACACCCGGGGTCACGTTCGGTGCGGGGCAGATGATGGGTGTTGAGCGCGGGATCGAAGACCCAGTCGAACCGGACGTGCGGCCACAAGGCCCCCACCGGATCCGCCACTGCCACCGGAGCGTTCACCGGCTGGCCTTCGGGGGCGTAGTTGGCCAGCACCACCACGACCTGACGGCCATCGAGCTGTGTGTGTAACGGGTTGACCTGGCCGAGGCTGCGATAGGTGTACAACAACCGGACATCGTGGCCGTAGCGCCGCTGGCGGGCCATCCGCCGGAACTCGTCAAGGTCGATGCCCTCGTTCTCCCAGGGCCGGCCGAGCCGCTCGGCATGATCGAAGTACGTGTCGATCTTGACCGGGATCGGTGTGGGCAACGACGTCACCACCAACCCGTCCCGGGTCCGGTAGAGGATGAGGTGGTCGTTGGACAGATACCGGTAGCCGCCGTTCAGCGTGGCGCCCAGCGCCAGGGTGGTCTTCCCACTGCCCTTGTGCCCGACCACGATGACGACTCGCTGATCGTCGGCCACGGCCGAGGCGTGCAGCATTGTGTACCGGCGCGCCTCGCAGTAGTCCAACAGCACTTCCCGGATTGCTTTCCGGACCGTGATCGCAAGATCGCGCGGGTTGGCCGAACAGATCACCGCCCGTCGGCTGTCCCGGTCGGCGCGGAAGCCGACCCGCCACGGCGTCAACGCCATCCCTGGTTCCGGTTCGGTCAGCCGCGCATGGATCCGTCCACCCCGCGGCGCCGTCGCGGTCGGTGATCCCGTCGAGCGGGTAGAAGTCCCGCAGGTAGCCGACCAAACCGTCGTGGTCGGTAACCACCGCGACCCGCACAGGGCCGAGGCCGGTGACATACCGGTGCTCCCAGCTCACGCGCTCACCTTCATCTCGGGCGAGGCGAGCACGGCGATGCCGCCGGCCAAGCTAAAGCGGGAGGACCAACTCAGCAGCATGGAACCTCTCCTCGTATCGATGGCTACCGCCCGGACGAATGTCGGCGCATGCTCGGAAGGGCCCGAAGGCCCGTAGCGGCTGCGGGCGGTGGTGCTACAGGTCGTCGAACTCGCCCGCCTTCACGGCATCACGGAACCGATCCCATGCACCCGGTGTGAATCCGATCGGACGGCCGAGCGACGAGCGGATAAGCACCTGTTGCGGGCCACGAGCGACCTCCACCGCATCCACCGCTGTCGGATGGGGGACGGACGGCTGACGCCACATCGACACGGCATCCGGGGCGGGTCGCTGGGGCCGCACGGCGGGTCCTCTCGTAGCGCGGTGATCAGGGCCACCCCGCCCACGGTGCGGCCTGCGACCGCGAGCGGGGTGCTGGACGGGCCGTCTGTGGACGGGGCGGCCCCGTTTCGGATCCCGGGAAGCTGCGCCGGGATGGACGGGCCGGGGCAGCCTCTGTCTCAGGGCCTGGGCGGCACCCGACTGCCGAGGTCAACCGGCGCGACGCGGTGATCAGGAAGACCGCTGCTGCGGGCGTACAGATCGGCATCGGCAGGGCTGCGGAACTCCGGCTCACCGACGATGATCCGGACAACTCGGCCGTTCACGTCCAGCTCGACCACACCCCAGTCCGGATGTGGCGTCCGGATCGGGAGCGGTGGGGAGTGAGCGCCGTCAACGGCCGCTCCGACCGGCTCCCTCCCCACCCCGGCCACCACGCCCTGTCCGACTTCGGAACGCAGCACGGCGCTGGACGACGACGGGTCAGGGCTGGGCTGGTGGCCCTCGGCGGGCGTCCGGCCGGCGGCCCCGGGTTCGTTCGTGGGTCTGGTCACGTGGGCCCATGGCGAATAGATGCTTTCGTCATCTCCATGCATCTCTGAACAAGCGTCTCGATAAATGGGCGCGAGGTGAAGTCTCCCGGACCGCTTCTGCGGGTGGAGGCAGCATTGGGATCCCGACCGCCAGCTCAGTGTCCAAGATCGGGAAGTGGGTGGGACTAGCGGGTTAGGACTCTGTAGAGCGTCCCCAGACTGCCGCGACACGGGCTCCACCCACAAGGTCACTGCACCGTCCCAGTACCGAACTTTCACTGAACTTGGCGGACCCAGACACCCATCCGCTTGCCGGGCTGCCCCCGGCCGCCAGACTCCAGGACATGGCGGAACTCGACGGCCACCCGGTCACCCCTGAGGCGTTCGCGGCGCTGGCCCTGACCAACCTCGGGCACTTCACCTCGATGCGCGTCGATGATGGCCGGGTACGGGGCCTGCCGCTGCACCTGAGCCGGCTGGTCCGTGACTGCCGCATCGTCTTTGCAGCCGACCTCGATCCGGAACACGTCCTGAAGCTGGTCCGTCACGCGGTCGGAGGCAGAACCGGCTCGCTCGTCGTCCGCGTCACCGTCTTCGACCCAGCACTGGAACTCGGGCACCCGGGTGCGACGGCCGCTCCACACATCCTGGTGACCACTCGACCGGTCGCGCCGACCGTGTTGCCGGGGCGCTACGCGTGAAGGCCTGCGTCTACTTGCGGGATCTTCCGATGGTGAAACACGTCGGCCTGTTCGGCTCTCTGTACCATCGCCGCGGTGCCCAACTCGACGGCTATGATGATGCGCTGTTCACCGATCCCACAGGAGTCGTCTCCGAAGGCGCCACCTGGAACGTCGGTTTCTTTGATGGCGACAACGTCATCTGGCCCAAAGCCGACGTCCTGCCCGGAGTAACCATGGGACTCCTGCAGCAGGTCGGCACTCACGTCACCGCCCCTGTTACCCTGGATATGCTCGGCAGCATGCAGGCGGCTTTTGCTACTAACACTTCGATCGGCGTCCGCCCGATCCACATGATTGATGGTGTGAACCTTCTCGACGACCATCCAATTCTACGGGAACTTCATGCCACCTATATCGCCATCCCCGGCGATTCCCTGGAGTAGGAAGCTCACGGATGGCTACCGTGATCCGCTGGACAGGACGAGAGATCCGGGCACTACGTCAGGCCAAACGGATGAGCCTGAAAGCAGTCGCGGCACATATCGGCGTCAGCGAGCGCATGGTCTCGAAGTGGGAGGCCGGTAGCAACACCATCACCCCCCGGCCGGTCAATCAGGCAGCTCTCGACACCTCCCTCGCCTGCTCGCCGGCCTCCGTCCAGGAGC
>NZ_CDWWXA010000248.1:0-3219 GCF_977971845.1 Frankia sp. CeCAU1
GGGCGGGGCAGGGCAGGTCGAGCGGGTGGACGGCGACCTGCTCGCCCAGCTCCCGATCATCGACGAGGTCCTCGACGCGTTCGGGATCGCCCGGGCGGAGGCCGCCGGGTTCGAGGCTGACGACGTGATCGCGACGCTGGCGACCCGTCACCGGGGGGAGGTGGACATCCTGACCGGTGACCGGGACCTGTTCCAGCTCGTCGACGACGCGGCCGGGGTGCGGGTGCGGTACGCGGTGGAGAAGTTCGCGGTGGTGGACGAGGCGGCGGTGACGGCACGCTACGGCGTTCCGGGGCGGGCCTATGCCGATTTCGCGGTGCTGCGCGGTGATCCCAGTGACGGGTTGCCGGGGGTGGCGGGGATCGGGGCGAAGACCGCCGCGGCGCTGCTGACCCGGTTCGGGTCGCTCGCGGCGGTGCTCGCCGCGGTTGACGCCGACGGCGGTGCGGGTCTGCCGGCCGGGGCGCGGCGTCGGTTGCGGGGCGCCCGGGACTATGTGCGTGCCGCGGTGGGGGTGGTGGCGGTGGTGCGGGACGTGCCGGTGGGTGCCTTCGCCGATCTGCTGCCGGCGGCGCCGGTCGATCCGGCGGCGGTGGGGGCGCTCGCCGAACGGTGGGGGCTGACCGGTTCGTGCACGCGGCTGGTGCGGGCGCTGGCCGAGGCCGCGGACGGCTGAGCCGGCGTGTTCGTCCGGTCGCCGCTTGAGCGGGCGTGTTCGTCCGGCTGCCGCAGTGACGCGCAGGGTCATCTCGGCGGGTGGGTGGTGGGGCTGCCCGTCATGGCGCTGCCCTGGTGACGGTAGGTTTCCCTGCGTACCTCGGCGTGGGCACACGCAGGCGGTGCGCCGGTTGACGTCGCGGGGGCGGATCGTCGCCTACTGTTGCCCTCCGGGTGAGCTTCGGGTGGGCGGGTGCCCACCCGGACGAGCAGGGCCCAGGCGGCGCAGCGGTGCAGCGGATGCTCACCGGACGAGCAGGTGGCGGTGCAGGTGACGGCAGCGGAGGTCAGGGTGGGGCTGCGTGAGCGGCTCGCGGGCAGGCGGGTCCTGGTGACCGGGGTGACCGGGTTCGTCGGGGAGGCGCTGCTGGAACGGTTGCTGTCGGACTTCCCCGACACGGCGGTGGTGGCGCTGGTGCGGCCGCGGGGCAGTCACAGCGGGGCGGCGCGGCTGGCGCGGATGATGCGGAAGCCGGCGTTTCGCGGGTTGCGGGAGGCGTTGGGTGCGGCGGGGGTGGCGGCGCTGCTCGCCGAGCGGGTGGAGGTGATCGAGGGGGATCTGGCGTCGATGCCGGATCTGCCCGCCGACCTCGACGTGGTCATCCACTGTGCCGGGGAGGTGTCGTTCGACCCGCCGGTCGACGAGGCGTTCACCACGAACGTCGGTGGGGTGGCGGAGCTGCTGCGGGCGCTTGCGGCCGGGGGGGCCAGGCCTCATCTGGTGCATGTGTCGACGGCGTATGTGGCGGGGTTGCGTTCGGGGCACATCGCCGAGGGGCCGCTGGCCCATGACGTGGACTGGCGGGTCGAGTGGGATGCGGCGTCGCGGGTGCGCCAGCAGACCGAGGACGCCTCGCGTGCGCCGGAGTGTTCGGCGCGGTTTCGGGCGCAGGCGTCGCGGCGGTTCGCCGCCGCCGGGGCGCAGACGGTGTCGGCGGAGGCGGAGCGGCTGCGCCGGGCGTGGGTGGCGCGGCGGATGGTGACGGCCGGGGGTGAGCGTGCGCAGGTGCTGGGGTGGACGGATGCGTACACGTTCACCAAGGCGTTGGGTGAGCGGTATCTGGAGGATCATCACGGGGATCTGCCGTTGACGGTCGTCCGTCCCTCGATCATCGAGAGTGCGCTGCGCCGGCCGTTCCCGGGGTGGATCGAGGGGTTCAAGATGGCCGAGCCGCTGATCCTGGCCTATGGCCGCGGTGAGCTGCCGGACTTCCCCGCCTCCCCGGACGCGGTGGTGGACATCATCCCGGTGGATCTGGTTGTCAACGCGATCCTGGCGGCGGCGGCGGTGGTGCCGCCGGCGGACACCCCGGCCTATTACACGGTGTGTTCGGGTTTTCGTAATCCGTTGCTGTTTCGGGATCTGTACGCCTATGTGCGGGACTATTTCCAGGCCGATCCGTTGCCGCGGCGCGGTCGGGGGACGTTCGCGGTGCCGGAGTGGCCGTTCGCGGGGGCGGCGGCGGTGGAGGCGAAGCTGCGTCGCTCGGAGCGGCTGGTGGGGTTGGCGGGCCGGGCGTTGGAGCATGCCCCGCCCTCGGATCGGGTGCGCCGGTTTGCCGGGGAGCTGGAGCGGGCGGAGAGCCGGGTGGGGTTTCTGCGCCGCTACTCGGATGTGTACCGGGCGTACACGAAGGCGGAGCTGGTCTATGTCGACGACGCCACGGGTGCGTTGCACGCGGCGATGGATCCGGCCGATCAGGCGGAGTTCGGGTTTGATCCGGCGTGTTTCGACTGGCGGCACTATCTGCAGGACGTGCACTGCCCGGCGGTGACGGCGGTGCTGCGACGGCCGCGTGATCCCGCGCCGCCGCGGCGGCTGTCGGGGCATCTGGCCGCCGGTGACGGGGTGCTGGCGGTGTTCGACCTGGACGGGGCGGTGGCGTCGGCGACGGTGATCGAGTCGTATCTGTGGATGCGGTTGGCGGACGCCTCGGCGCCGCGGCGGGTGCGGGAGCTTGCGTCGCTGGCGGTGGCGTTGCCGCGGTATGTGCGTGCGGAGCGTCGTGACCGGGGGCATCTGATGCGGTCGGTGTACGCGCGCTACGCGGGGGTGGATCCGGCGGAGTTGGAACGGCTGGTGGTGGAGGTCGCCGGGGACATTCTGCTGCGGCGGGTGAAACCGGCGGGGATCCGTCGGGTGCGTGAGCATCGGGCGGCGGGGCATCGCACGGTGCTGCTGACCGGGGCGGTGGAGGTGTTGACGCGGCCGTTCGCGCCGTTGTTCGACGATGTGGTCGCCGCGCGGCTGGAGGTGGGTGCGGATGGTCTGCTGACCGGCCGGTTGGAGTCCTCGCCGCTGGTCGGGGATGCGCGGGCGGCGTTCATTGATCATCATGCGCGGGTGTTGGGGGCGGATCTGGGGGTGTCGTGGGCGTATGCGGACAGCCAGTCGGATCTGCCGTTGCTGCGGGCGGTCGGTAACCCGGTGGCGGTGAACCCGGATCTCGCGTTGCATCAGGTGGCGCGGGGGGCGGGGTGGCCGATCGAGGAGTGGGCGTC
>NZ_CDWWXA010000249.1:0-3192 GCF_977971845.1 Frankia sp. CeCAU1
CGCCCTCCGCAGCCCGCCCTCCGCGGGCCGCTGTGGAGTGGACCGGTCCCGTGCGCGTGGATTGCGCACGGGTCGAGCCGTCGATCGACCAGACGTGAAGGTGGCGGCGCAGGAAAGCCCACACCACCGATGATCGGTCTTTCTATACCATGATCCGAACGCGGTCCGGATGCGGTTGCATTTAAATTGTGGAAGTAGCTTCTGGTCACCTATGCCAGACCGGGCCAACCGATTGGCTGTACTATTTCGATCCGCTACTCGGAGAGCCAGCCCAGGACGCCTGACAATCGTCTCACTTGATGATCCAGTGACGGAGAGAATCGGACGATGAATCTGCCCGAGACGTCCACATGACCGCATCCCCCGCCGGACCGGTGCCCACCGCGGCCGGTTCGACGCCGCTCGAGACCGCGGACAGCACGGACCCAGCTGATAGCACGGACCCAGCTGCCGGCACCGACCTGGCCGCCAGCGCGACGCCTGCCGGTCCGGCGGCACCGGCAAACCCGGCGTCACCGCGCGATTCGGAGCCGACCGTCGATCCTGCGCAGACAGCCGATTCCGGGAATCCCGTACCCGCCGTGGCCCCGCCGGCCGGCGCCTCGGCGGCCGGCGCCACCATGCGCGAGCGGTACCGCTACCTGCGTAAACCAATGCGCACCGCCCTGTTGGCAGTGCATGTGCTGGTGAGTGTCGGCTGGAATGGCGTGGCGTTCGCGCAGCTCGTCCTGGCTTCGACCGCAGCGGCCGATGCCGGTCTTCGGCACTCCGCATATGAGCTCATGCACGTCGTTGACCGGGTCCTCAATATCCCGCTCGCTCTACTCGCCCTGACCACCGGGGTGGTGATCTCGGTAAAGACGAGGTGGGGACTGCTGCGGCACTGGTGGGTGACGACAAAACTCGTCATCACCGTCGTTGCCGTGATACTCGGCAGCTCCATGATGCGCCCGTTGGTCGTGCGGGCCGGACATGCGACGGACGGGGGGGAGGTCGTCTACGCGGCTCCGACCGTCGCGATCATCCTCGGCGCCAGTGTGATGAACGTCCTGTTCATCACGGCGACGGTGCTGTCCATCGCGAAGCCTTGGGGAAAGACTCCTCGGGGCCGGCGAGCGATGCGCCGCGCCGGGGCTGCTCCCCTGTCCACGCGGCCGGGCCTGCCGGCGTCATCCGCGCCACTGGCCACCGCCTCGGCCGCCACGGGGAGCGGGGACCCGGTGCTCCCGACCACCGTGGCGGTTCCCCTCGGCCCCTGAGACGGCGGCGCGGCGGCCGGGAGAAGTTTCATGGCTCTTCAGCTTCCCGTGGTCGCCCGACCGGCGACGGGGGGGACGGCCCCGGCCGGCCGCGGGAGCTCGACCGGCGGGCCTGACGGGGCGGGCTGCTCCGCGCCGGCTGGCCGTCCCGGCAGCAGAAAGGCGAACGGTGCGGCGAGGACCGTGGACCCGAGGGTCCACCAGAACGCCGTACCGAAGGCGCCGGCCAGCGCCACCGGATCGGCGGGTCCGGTCCCGGCGGGTCGGCCGGTGATCTGGTGGGACAGCACCACGGCGAGGATGGCCGTCCCGAGTGAGCCGCCGATCTGCTGGAAGATCCGCCCCGCGGAGGTGGCGCGCGGAATCTCCTCCCGGCACAGCCCGTGGTAGGCAGAGGACATCACCGGGATGAGCGCCATGGCCAGCCCGATGCCGCGGACCGTCAGGGAGACCCCGAGCAGCACCTCGCTGGTGTCGGCGGCGACCTGTGTATACGCAACCGATCCCAGCGCGCTGAGCAGAAGGCCGACCAGAACGAACAACCGCGGGCTGCGCCGGTCCGCCACCCGGCCCAGCACAATCAGGGCGATCATCATCCCCAACCCCTGCGGGGCGAGGAGCAGGCCGGCGGCGGCGGCGCTGCGGCCACGGGCCTGCTGCTCGTACAGGGGCAGCAGGAACATCGCCCCGAACAGCGAGATCCCGAACAGGAACATCATCCCCGATGAACCGGCGAAGGCCCGGGACCGGAACAGCCGCAGGTCGATGATCGGTTCGACGGCGGTCCGCAGGGCATGCACCGTGAACAGAACGAGCAGGGCCGCGCCGAGGGCCAGCGGCACGATCACCCGCACACCCGTGAAGTCACCCTGCCGGCCGGCCACGGAGAAGCCGTAGACGATCGCGGCCAGCCCCGGGGACAGCAACGCGAACCCGAGAGCGTCGAAGCGATGCCGCCCGGGAGTCCGCACATCCGGCATCCTCCGCCAGGCCAGGACCAGCCCGATCAGGCAGACCGGCACGTTGATGAAAAAGATCCAACGCCAGTCGAGATCGTCGACGATCAGCCCGCCGATGACCGGCCCGAGCACGGGAGTGACCAGCGCGGGCACCCCCACCGCCGCCATCAGGCGGCCCAGCCGTTCCGGCCCGGCCGCCTGCGCGATGATCGTCTGCATCAGAGGCAGAAGCAGGCCGCCGCCGAGGCCCTGCACGATCCGGAAGGCGATGAGACTGCCGGCCGACCATGCCGCCCCACACAGCGCCGAGCCGACGAGGAACAGGACCAGCGACAGCAGCCACATCCGCTTGGCGCCGAACCGCTCGGCTGACCAGCCGGTCACCGGGATCACCATGGCGAGCGCAAGCAGGTAACCGGTACTCACCCACTGGATTGTCGAGATTCCGACGTTGAAGGATCGGGCGAGGGTGTTGATCGCCACGGAGGTGATCGTCGCATCGAGCTGCACCACGACCGCACCGACGAGGACGATCCCGGCGAGACGGATCAGCGCCGGATCGAGCCGATCTCCGCTACCGCCCGCCGCGGCGGGCGCCTGGGTCTGCACTGCCATCACAACCTCCGTACGACCCGAGCAGGATCATCCGCCGCGAACTGGGGCGAGTCGGACCAGGCGCCCGGGAATAGTCCTGGTCGAGCCGCGCCCCGCCGACGATACACCGTATCGCTTTCGCTACTCCGTACCTTTGTCCGTACGGTGTAGCCGCCGGACCCGACCGTGTAATCTCGCTGACCACGTAACCTCGCTGTATGTGCGGATCGAGGGGAGCATGGAACGTCCCGTCGACTCCGGCGGGCCTACCCGCCGCGCCCGCCCCGGAGTTGATCTCCCGCACCGACCCGGACGGGCCCGTCACAACCGCCGGGTCGGGCGACCCGGGCGGGCCGCACACGCCCCAACGTCGCCTGAAG
>NZ_CDWWXA010000250.1:0-781 GCF_977971845.1 Frankia sp. CeCAU1
AGGGCTCCGGCAAGTTCGCGCTCTGAGTGGTGATGGTGGGGTTGCCGGGTGTGGTGATGGTTGTGTGGGTGGGGTCGGGTGTGGGTGTTTCGTCTCTTGTCGGGGGTGTGGGACCCGATGACTGGTGAGACACGGCGGGGACACGTGTCGCTGACAGAAAAGCAGGCACTCCGCCTGTAGATCACGCAGATGTCGAAGTCTTCGTGGTCTGGGGTGCGGTGTGCCTGCAGGGTTGTTGTCTCGTGCCGCGGCCGTGGTCGCGGCAGCGGGTGGTGTGTCGCAGCCGGGGATCTGGGAGCGGCTGGCCTCAGTGCCCGATCCGCGGTCGCCACGGGGCTGTTCCTACCCGCTGCCGTCGCTGCTGGCGGTATGGCTGTGTGGGCTGACCGCGGCGGGCCACGACTCCGCCCGCGCGGTCGGGCAGTGGGTGCGACGGGCGACGGCGGAGGAACGCACCCGGCTCCGGCTACCGTTCGACCCGTTCACCGGCCGGCACAGGATCCCGGACGAATCGACGCTGCGGCGGGTGATGACCACGGCTGGCCGTCGTGCTCTCGCCGCCGCGCTCCTGGGCGAGGACCTGTCGGGCGGGGCCGACACCACGACCGGCGAGGACCCAGGGGCGGTCGCTGTCCGTGACGGCGGGCGGGTGGGTGGATCCGGGTCGGTCCCCGGGGCGTTGGCCGTCGATGGAAAGACCAGCCGGGGCGCCCGCCGGCCGGACGGCAGCCAGGTCCACCTCCTCTCCGCGGTGACACACGGCGAGGGATACACGGTCAGT
>NZ_CDWWXA010000250.1:1040-1724 GCF_977971845.1 Frankia sp. CeCAU1
CGCTCTGTTGACCGTGCGGGCGAACCTCGACTGGCTGGTCACCGTCAAGGGTGGGCACTACGTCGCCGTGGTGAAACGCAGCCAGCCGACGTTGTACCGGCGGCTGGCCGTGCTTCCCTGGACCGAGATCCCCACCGTGTTCACCGAACGTGACCATGGTCATGGTCGGGACGAGACCCGCACGGTCACGGCCGCGACCGTGACCTTTCTCGATTTCCCGCACGCTGTGCAGGCGGTCCGGATCAGCCGCTGGCGGCGGGTCACCGGCCATGCCGCCAGCAGGGAGACCCGCTATGCGATCACCAGTCATTCCGCGGCGATGGCCGATCCCCGGATGCTGGCAGCTCTCGTCCGCGGGCAGTGGACCATCGAGAACCGCAGCCACCACGTCCGCGATGTCACTTTCCGCGAGGACGCCTCGACCCTACGGGCCCGTAACCTGCCCGCGAACCTCGCGACTATCCGCTGCGCCATCATCAACCGGCTCCGCCGGGCCGGGTCGCGTTTCATCCCCGACGGCCGTCGTGACCACACCCGGCCCACCGAAGCGCTCGACCTTCATGGATTTCCTTGACGCGCAGCCACCGGGAACGAACCCGACCAGCCAGCCGTCCCGATCACATCGGGCGCATCAGACCAGAACCAGCCAAACCCCAAACTTGCCGGAGCCCTGGGATTTGCCGA
>NZ_CDWWXA010000250.1:2214-3929 GCF_977971845.1 Frankia sp. CeCAU1
TTAATAAGGTCCGTTCTTGATGTTGTGGATCAGGGTGGTGAGGTCCTGGACGGTGGGCGCGGTGATCGGCGCGGGTTGGATCCGCCGGTCGAGGCCGTCCAGGACTGGGGTCATCTCGTGGATCGCGTCGCCGACGGCTCCGCGGGGTGAGCCCAGCAGACGGGTGAGGGCCTGCTGCTGGGTGGTCCACCGGTGGTGGATCACGGTGACCAGCAGCCGGTCGGATAGCGACAGGGGCCCGCGTCGCAGGACCCGGTGACGGGCGCGCTTGGGGTGCAGGCTGATGGGCGGGTGGTCGAGGATGTACTGCTCGACGGAGGCGAGCAGGGTGGCGTACTCGCCGCCGTTCATCCCGGTGATCGTCGGATGGTGTAGCCAGTCCGGGGCCCGGTCGTCGGGCTGGCCGGTCTCGACGTACCGGGACGCCGGCGTCGAGACGGCGCGGGGTGGCGCCGGGGCGAGGGTGTAGTTCCACGGGCCGTGCCAGTCGTGGGCGGTCAGTGGTAGGGCGTCCATGACCTCGTCGGGCACGGTCAGCCCGGTCGGGTAGGAGCCGGGGTCGAGTTCGGCGTGGACGCTCAGCCCGGTGCGAGTCGTCGTCGCGCCGATCGTGTTGACCACGACCTCGTGGCTGGTCAACGGCCGGCCACGCCAGTTCGTACTGATCCGGGAGAACAACCGGTGCTCGATCTTGTTCCATTTCGACGTGCCCGGCGGGAAGTGGCACACGGTGATCTGCAGGCCGGTCGTGCGGGCGAGGTCGGCCAGTTCGGTTTTCCAGGCACGTACCCGGTAGCCGTTGGCTCCGCCGGCGTCCGCGGTGATCAGCAGCCGGGTCGCGGTCGGGTAGCGGTGACGGCCTTCCCCGTCCCACCAGCGACGCAGGGTCGCGGCCGCGAACGCGGCGGTGTCCCCGTCGCAGCCGACCGACACCCAGCCGGTGTCGGCGGCCAGGTCGTAGACCCCGTAGGGCACTGCCTTCTGCGCGCCCTTGGCGGGAAAGTCATGGGCGCGGACCCGCACCGGCTGCCCCTTACGGTGCCACTCCCGTCCGGCGACGGCGTAGTCACCGAGGACTTCCTTTTTCTTCGTGTCCACACTGACGACCGGCTGCCCGCCCGCGGTGAACTCCTTGACCCGTTCGTTGATATAGCGAAACTGGTCGTCCCGGTCAGGGTGACGTGCGCCCTCGGTCGTGCGTGAGGTGCCCTGCAGGCTGAACCCCTCCGCCCGCAGCAGCCCACCGACCGTATCCGCGCCGACCGGATGCCCACGTGCGGTGAGCTGCTCGGCGAGCCGGCGGGTGGACTTCACCGTCCACCGCAACGGCGACTCCGGATCCCCCCGCTGGTCGGGCTCGACCAGCGCCAGCAGCGCCGCCACCAGCTCCGGATCCTTCTCCCGCAACGCCTTACGACCCCCACCCGGCGCGCGCACCCGGCCCGTCGAGGCTGCGCCCGCCCCCAGCTCGGCGACACCACGCGAGACCGTGTCCACCGATACCCCGGCCGCCCGGGCCACCAGACGGATCCCGCCATGCCCGAACGCCCGCGCGTCCGCACCCAGCACCAGCCGGCGCTGCCGCTCATCCAGATGCGGCAACAGCACCGCGAACTTCTCCGCGAGCACCACCTCGTTGATCCGCTCCACACGCCGGAGCGTCCCACGATCTCCCACGTAGATCAAAGACCGGAGTTATTTTCCGGCGACTCCCT
>NZ_CDWWXA010000251.1:0-654 GCF_977971845.1 Frankia sp. CeCAU1
GTGCCGATCGGGGGGCCGATCTGGAATGTTCGGTTGTTTGTGTTGGATGGTTTTCTGCGGCCGGTTCCGCCGGGGGTGGTGGGGGAGTTGTATATCGCTGGTGTGGGGTTGGCGCGTGGGTATGTGGGTCGTTCGTCGTTGACGGGGGAGCGGTTTGTGGCGT
Source organism: Frankia sp. CeCAU1 (assembly GCF_977971845.1). Lineage (NCBI taxonomy): Bacteria > Bacillati > Actinomycetota > Actinomycetes > Frankiales > Frankiaceae > Frankia > Frankia sp. CeCAU1. The sequence continues at coordinate 164 of NZ_CDWWXA010000251.1, forward strand.
GTCCGTTTTCTGGGTTTGGGGAGCGGATGTATCGGACGGGGGATTTGGTGCGGTGGCGGGGTGATGGTGTGTTGGTGTATGTGGGGCGGGTTGATGCGCAGGTGAAGATTCGTGGGTTGCGGATCGAGTTGGGTGAGGTTGAGGCTGTTTTGGCGGGGGATGGGGCGGTGGGTCGGGTTGCGGTGGTGGTCCGGGAGGATCAGCCTGGTCATCGGTATCTTGTCGCCTACGTGGTGGCGGCGGCGGGTCGGGGTGTGGATGCTGCCGGGTTGCGGGAGTTCGCCGCGCGGCGGTTGCCGGAGTACATGGTGCCGGCGGCGGTGGTGGAGTTGGCGGAGTTGCCGTTGACGCTGAGCGGGAAGCTTGACCGTAAGGCTCTGCCCGCTCCGGATTTCGCGGGTCTGGTCACCGGGCGTGCTCCTCGTACTCCCGCCGAGGAGCTGCTGTGCGGCCTGTTCGCTGAGACCCTGCACCTGGACCGGGTCGGCGCC
>NZ_CDWWXA010000251.1:1197-3670 GCF_977971845.1 Frankia sp. CeCAU1
GCGCCGACCCCGGCGGGCATCGCCAGGCTGGCCTCCGGCGGCGGGACCGCCCGTACCCCCCTGGTGGCCGGGCAGCGGCCCGAGGAGATCCCGCTGTCGTTCGGGCAGACCCGCATGTGGTTCCTCAACCGGTTGCAGGAGGGCAGCGCGGTCTACAACATGCCGATGGCGCTGCGGCTGCGCGGTGACCTGGACCGGGACGCGCTGCGAGCCGCGCTGAAGGACGTGGCACAGCGGCACGAGACCCTGCGCACGGTGTTCCCCGACCGGGACGGGGTGCCCTTCCAGAAGATCCTGGACGGTGGCCCCGAGCTCGTGGTGCGTGAGACCAGCGAGCGGGACCTCGCGGACCTGCTGGCGGCCGAGGCGGCACGTGGCTTCGACGTACGCAGCGAGCCGCCATGGCGGGCCGAGCTGCTCGTCCTGGCCGAGCGCGAGCACGTCCTGCTGCTGGTCGTGCATCACATCGCGGCCGACGGCTGGTCGATAGGAGTGCTCACCCGTGACCTGTCCACGGCCTACGCGGCGCGACTCGCCGGCCGGGAGCCGTCATGGGCGGCGCTGCCGGTCCAGTACGCCGACTTCTCGGCCTGGCAGCGCCAGATCCTGGGCAGCGAGGACGACCCGGACAGCCTGATCAGCAGGCAACTGGCGTACTGGCGGCAGTCCCTGGCCGGTCTTCCTGCCGAGCTGACGCTGCCGGTCGACCGTCCGCGCCCGGCCGTGGCCTCCTTCACCGGCGGCACCGTCCCGCTGCGCGTCAGCGCCGAGGCCCACGCCAGGCTGGCGGAGATCGCCCGGGACCGGAAGGCCACGATGTTCATGGTGGTGCAGGCGGCGGTCGCGCTGCTGCTGTCCCGCCTGGGCGCGGGTACCGACATCCCGCTCGGCACCGTCATCGCGGGCCGGGGCGACCCTGCGTTGGATGGCCTGGTCGGCTTCTTCGTCAACACGCTGGTGCTGCGCACCGATGCCGGCGGCGACCCGTCGTTCAGTGACCTGGTCGCCCGGGTTCGCGAGGTGAACCTGGCCGCCTACGCCCACCAGGACGTGCCGTTCGAGCGGCTGGTGGAGGAGCTGCAACCGGACCGATCGCTGGCCCGGCATCCGCTGTTCCAGGTCATGATGACCTTCCAGACCACCCACCAGGACGGCGGCTGGGAGCTGCCGGGCCTGTCCGTCCAACCACAGCGGTCGAGCTCCGACGCCGCCAGGTTCGACCTGTCCTTCACCGTCGGGGAACACCACACCGCCGGCGGCGCACCCGCCGGGCTGGACGGGGCGGTCGGCTACTCGGCCGACCTGTTCGACCGGGCGACAGCCGAGAAGCTGGCTGGGCGGCTGGTGCGGCTGCTGGAAACGGTCGCCGCCGACCCCGCGCTGCGGGCGAGCCGGGTGCCGGTCATGGACGAGGCTGAGTGGGCCCAGGTCGTGCACGGCTGGAACGGCACCGCCTGGAACGGCACCGCCTGGAACGACACCGCCTGGAACGGCACCGCGCCCAAGGTCTCGGACCGGACGCTGCCCGAGTTGTTCGAGGCCCAGGTGCGGCGCAGCCCGGACGCCGTCGCGGTGGTCTTCCAGGACGTAGGCCTCACCTATGCGGAGCTGGATGCGGCGGCGGGCCGACTTGCCGCGCGGCTGACCGAGCAGGGCGCCGGGCCGGAGCGGGTCGTCGCCGTGGCCCTGCCGCGGTCCGCTGAGATGCTGGTGGCGCTGCTGGCAGTGCTGAAGACCGGCGCGGCCTACCTCCCGGTAGACGTGGGATACCCGTCCTCGCGGGTGGCGTTCATGCTGGCCGACGCCGACCCCGCCGCCGTGGTCTGCACGGCCGAGACCGCCCGGGCGCTGCCCGGCCACCCGGCCGTACGGACGGTCCTGGACGACCCGCGGACCGCCGAGGCCCTGGCGGCCCGCCAGCCGACCGCGTCAGGCCGGATCGACCCGCGGCACCCGGCATATGTGATCTACACCTCGGGCTCCACCGGAACACCCAAGGGCGTGGTCATCTCACACCGCAACCTGGTGACGTTCCTCGCCGCGATGCGAATCCGCCCCGGCCTCACCGAGGCCGACGTCCTGCTGGCCGTGACGACGCTGGGCTTCGACATCGCCGGGCTCGAGCTGTTCCTGCCGCTGGTCGTGGGCGGGCGCGTGGTGGTGGCCGAACGCGAGGTGGCCCTGGACCCCAGGAGGCTGGCGGCGGAGATTGTACGGCACGGCGCGACGGTGCTGCAGGCTACGCCGGTGACCTGGCGGATGCTCGTCGACGACGGCTGGGCGGGCACTCCCGGGCTGAAGGCCCTGTGCGGCGGCGAGGCCCTCCCTCCGGACCTGGCCGAGGCGATGATCGAGCGCTGCGCGCAGGTGTGGAACATGTACGGCCCGACCGAGACCACGATCTGGTCGACCTGCCGGCAGTTGACGGCGGGCGGCGGCGTCAGCCTGGGCACACCGATCGCCGGTACCCGGA
>NZ_CDWWXA010000252.1:0-3105 GCF_977971845.1 Frankia sp. CeCAU1
CCCCTGCGACCACGCCCCCTGCGACCACGCCCCCTGCGACCACGATCCCCGTCGCCGCCAGGTCCACGCCCGCAGCCCCCACCACGGGTCCCGGGTCCGCACCCACGGACGCCGCGAACCCGGCCACGATCCTCGCGCGTCAGCGTCAGCGCGAATCGGCGGCACGGACCTATGCGCGGACCCTCCCGATCGTGCCTGTCCGGGCGTCCGGAGCCATGGTTCTCGGCGCGGATGGCCGCCGCTACCTGGACTGCCTGGCCGGCGCCGGAACGCTCGCGCTGGGACACAACCATCCGGTGGTAACCGAGGCGATCACGTCGATGCTTGCCCGAGGCGCCCCGTTGCACACGCTCGACCTCGCCACCCCCGAGAAGGACGCCTTCACCGACGAACTCCGTGGCTGCCTGCCGGCCGGCATGGGGAGCGATGTGAAGTTGCACTTCTGCGGCCCGAGCGGCGCCGACGCGGTCGAGGCGGCCATCAAGCTCGCGCAGACGGTGACGGGCAACCAGACCATCCTCGCGTTCACCGGTGGATACCACGGAATGACGGCGGGTGCCCTGGCCGTGACCGGGAACGTCGCCGTCAAAGATCCTCTGCCGCCATCGACATCCGTCGTACGGCTGCCGTTCCCCTTCCCCTACCGGTGCCCGTTCGGGGTGGGGTCCGGTCGCGCCCCCGGTCCGGACGGTGCCGAGTTGTCCGCCCGCTACATCGAACGTCTCCTCGATGACCCGGCCGGAGGGGTAGTCAGGCCAGCGGCACTGATCGTAGAACCGGTTCAGGGTGAGGGCGGGGTGGTTCCCGCTCCTGACGGCTGGCTCCGCGCCATCCGCGAGATCACCCGTCGCCGCGGTATCCCACTGATCTTGGACGAGGTCCAGACGGGAGTCGGTCGCACCGGGAAGTACTGGGCCGCGCAGCACAGCGGCATCACCCCCGACATCATCGTCATGTCCAAGGCGATCGGCGGCGGGCTGCCACTGGCCGTCATCGCCTACCGGTCTGAGCTGGACACCTGGGCGCCCGGGGCACATACCGGCACCTTCCGTGGAAACCAGCTGGCGATGGCCGCGGGCCACGCCACGCTGCGCCTGGTGCGAGAGGACCGTCTCGACGAACGCGCCGCCCGACTCGGCACGCGCCTACTCACCGGCCTGGCAGAGATCGCCCGGGACCGGCCGCAGGTGGGCGACGTGCGCGGCCGCGGGCTGATGCTCGGCGCCGAGATGGTCGATCCGACCGCAGCCCCGGACCTCGTCGGCGCGCATCCCGCCGACGCGCGACTCGCCGGTCTGGTACGTGCCGAATGTCTGCGCCGCGGCCTGATCATCGAGCTCGGTGGGCGGCACGGCGCGGTCGTCCGGCTGTTGCCACCGCTGATCCTCAGCAATGAGGAGGGCGATCGCGTCCTCGCGATCCTCGCCGACGCCATCGATGCCGCCGTCCGCAGGCTCTCCGTCCACACGGCCTTGGGACACCCACCCGCCGATCAGGCCCACGTCCGGTTCGGATCCGCCGGATGATCCCCCCGCGCAGCCCTGACACACCTGTCGCCACCGCGCCGGCCGGAGAGTCCGCACCAGCCGGAAAGCCCACGTCGGCGGAGGAACGTCGGCGGAGGAACGGGGGGTCCATGGACGGTCCACGGAGGCGGGAGATCCCCATCCTCCCGGGGCTACGGCCGATGGTCGATCTCGCGTTGGCCGCCCTCGACGATGGCCGCCGGATCCGCGGCGGCCCGCTGCCCGCCGGTGGCCCACCGGTGGTGCGCGCCATGACCAGAGCTGCCCTCGGCCTGACTCCGGCCGATCCGGCCCCGGCGGATCCGACCCCCCCGGACAGTACAGGGGCCCTGCTACCGAGAACCGGAATCGGCCCGTCGGCCGCGCTGACCGGCCTGGTCGAAGCCCTGGCCGCCGGTTCCGCGGACCCGGCGGACCCGTGGTGCGCCGCCCATTTGCACTGCCCTCCGCTGGCGGTCGCGATCGCCGCCGACCTCGCCGTGAGCGCCCTCAATCCGTCCCTGGACTCCTGGGACCAGGCTCCCGCGGCCACGACGATCGAGACCGAGGTCGTCGCGACCCTGGCCGCGCTGGTCGGCTTCGATCCGGACCGGGCCACCGGCACGATCACCACCGGTGGGACCGAATCGAACCTGATGGGCCTGTTCCTCGGTCGGGACGCGGCCCGCCGTGGCCCGACCGGGCAAGACGCTCTGGGCCCGGCCGCCCCAGGTCACGATGCCGGGCACCAAGGAGGCCCCGGGCACCGAGGAGCGGACCGGCCGGCACCTCGGGTGTTCCGTTCGGCGGCGGCACACTTCTCGATTGATCGGGCGGCGTCCCTGCTCGCGATCGACGCGCCTCCGGTGCTGGTCATCGAGACCGACGACCGGCACCGGATGCGCGTCGAGGCGCTCCGTCACGCCCTGGCCGCGCACGCCGGGCCGGCCATCGTCGTGGCCACCGCTGGCACCACCGATGCGGGCGCGGTCGACCCGCTTCGACAGATCGCCGCGGTGGTCGAGGAACATCGCCTCCGGTTAGGTGGGTCGCAGGACCCGAGCAGGCCATCGGGCATGGAGGCAAGGTCCGGCGGGGCGGCCTGCTGGTTTCACGTGGACGCCGCCCACGGCGGCGGCGCGTTGCTGTCCGATCGGCTGGCCGGCCTGCTGGACGGACTCGACCTCGCAGATTCGGTCGCACTGGATCTGCACAAACTCGGCTGGCAGCCGGCGCCGGCCGGAGTCTTCCTCACCGCCCGCGACGACGGCTGGGCCAGCCTCGCGACACGGGCGGAGTACCTCAACCCGGAGGATGACGAGGCGGCCGGCTTCACCAGCCTGCTGGGCCGGTCGCTGCGGACCACCCGCCGCGCGGACGCCTTCCCCATCGCGGTCACCCTTCGGGCCCTCGGCCGCGACGGTCTCGGCGCCCGGGTGGATGCCTGCCATGATCTCGCGCAGCACGCGGCACGGACGGTGCGCGCCGACCCTCGTCTCGAACTCGCCTTCCCGGTAACACTCAGCACCCTCGTCTTCCGCTACCGGCCGCCACAGGTCATCTCGGATCCGACCGCATCCGGCCCCACCCCGTCCGGCCC
>NZ_CDWWXA010000253.1:0-3054 GCF_977971845.1 Frankia sp. CeCAU1
CCTGACCGCGCCGGCCAGCGCCGCACCCGAGTCGACCCCGCCCACCGCTACTGAGACGGCGGCGTCGATGCCCACGGCGACTGCATCGGCGCCGCACCCCGTTCCGACCGAGGCGCCCATCGAGCGGCTGCGCGCGGTGCCGCGCCTTCTGCCGGCCGTAGACCCGCTCGACGAGCCTTTCGGCGTCCAGCCCAGCGCGCTCGTGATCGAGGTCGGTGACGCCGGTGGTGCGGCGCTGGTCCGCCACCTCAGGGAGCGCGGCATCTCGGTCGAGCGGATCGCGATCGGGTCCCTTGCGGGCTCCGGCGCCGCCGGCCTCCTCGGCTGGGATGGCGCCGCGGTCGAGGCGGCGCTCGCGGCCGTCGCCGGATCGGTCCGCCTGGACCTCTGCCTGCTCGCCCTCGGCGCTCCGGCATCACCGGGCGCCGGATCCGGGGCCGAGCCGGACCGCGCCGGGGAGGACGATCGAGCCGGGATCGGCGCCACCGGGCTGGCCGACTTCGACGTCGCCGCGCGTGGGCTCGCCGACGCCATCCTGGCCACGAAGGGGGTCGTCGTACCACTGCGGGCGGCGGCCTCGGCGGGCCGGCGCGTGGCCTTCCTCACGGTGACGCGGGTCGACGGGCTGCTCGGTCATCGGGGCGGGTCCTCGATAGCCGGGGCGGTCACCGCGGGGGTCACCGGGCTGGTGAAGACCGTCGCGCTCGAGGCACCTGAGCTGGTCTGCCGGTCGGTCGACGTCCATCCGGCGCTCGACGACGACACCTTCGCGGCGGCCGTCCTGGCGGAGGCCGTCGATTCCGCCCGGGACGTCGTCGAGGTTGGTCTGGATCCCGAGGGACGCCGCTGGTCCGTCGAGTATGTCCAGGGCGGGGCGTCCGGGGTGGCTGAGGCGGCCGGGGTGGCTGAGGCGGCCGGGGTGACCGGGACGACCGCCCCGGCGACGCTCCGGCCCCCGGTGGGCCCGGATGACGTCCTGGTGGTGACCGGTGGAGCCCGCGGAGTTACCGCGCGCTGCGTCGAGGAGCTGGCGCGCCGCGCCTCCTGCGAGTTCGTCCTGCTCGGACGCACGAATCTGGTTGAGGAGCCGGGCTGGGCGGCCGGAGTCGAGGATGACGGCCTCAAGGCGGCGTATCTCGCCGGGGCCCGTGCCGAGGGACGCAAGGTGCGGCTGCCCGACGTCGATGCCGCGGCTGCCGCCGTGATCGCCGTCCGGCAGGTGCGGGCCACCCTCGGTGACCTTGCCGCGACCGGCGCGCGGATCCACTACCAGGCCGTGGACGCCTCGGATCCGGTGGCGACGGCCGCGGCGCTCGCGCCCTGGCGTGACCGGGTCACCGGCGTCGTGCACGGCGCCGGCGCTCTCGCCGACGCGATGCTCACGGACAAGACCGTCCCGGCCATCCGGTCGGTGCTCACCCCGAAGCTCGCCGGCCTGCGCTCCGTGCTCACGGCGCTGGAGGGGGCACCGCTGCGTCATCTCGTGCTGTTCGGTTCGGTCGCCGGTGTCTTCGGTAACCCGGGGCAGGCCGACTACGCCACGGCCAACGAGGCGCTGACCAGGGTCGCGGCCTGGGCCCGGACCGGGCTCACCGGCCGGGTGGTCGCCCTGAACTGGGGCGCCTGGGACGGCGGGATGGTCACGGCCGACCTGCGGGAGCTCTTCCGCTCCCGGGGCGTGACGCTGCTGCCGCCGGACGAGGGCGCGCGCCGCTTCGTCGCGGAACTCGTCGACGGCCACGGCGCGGATGGCGCGGTCCTCATCGGTGGATCCGCTCCGCTCGCGCGGGCTGTGGGTGGCACGGCGCCCGCCGCGTTCGTGGCGCACCGTTCGATAGCGGCTATGGACACCGAGACGGTCATCGACCAGCACCAGATCGGGCCGGCCCCGGTGCTGCCCGCCACCGCCGGTCTCGGCTGGTTGGTCAACGGGGTCGAACGAGCCTTGCCCGGGCGTCAGGTCGTCGAGGTCCGGAACTTCATCGTGCACAAGGGGATCGTGTTCGACGGGGCGCACCTGCGGGACTACTGGCTCGACGCGCGGCCCGTCGACGGGACCGGCGGTGGGCCCGGTGACGGGCGTGACGGCGGGCCGGTGACGGTGTCCGCGACCGTTCGCGGGGACAGCGGCGGCGCGTTGCCGACCTCGCACTACGCGGGCACCCTCGTGCTCGCCGAGGTCGGCAAGGTCGGCAAGGTCGCCGAGGTCGCCGAGGTCGCCGAGGTCGGCAAGGTCGCCGAGGTCGCCGAGGTCGGCAAGGTCGGCAAGGTCGCCGAGGTTGGCAAGGCCGCCCCGACCGCCCCGGGCTGGCCCGCCGATGGTTACCGGCTCGGCGAGCAGGGCGAGGACGCGGCCTGGGTCTACACCGACGGGCTGCTCATCCACGGGCCGTTGATGCGGGGCATCCGGCGCCTGCTCGTGCGGGAGCCGGGCCGTCTGGTGGCTGAATGCCGCCTGCCGGAACTGCCCTTCGCCGGCGGCGCGTTCGCGGGCGCGCTGCACCGCCCGGTCCTGTGCGACATCCTCGCTGCGGCCGGGAGCGTGCTCGCCCGGTGGACCCTGAACGAGGTGGGCGCCCTGCCGATCGAGATCGGGCACGCGGAGTTCTTCGCTCCGCTGCCGGCCAACGAGACGTTCATCGTGGTCGTCGACGACGTCCGACCCGGCCCGATGACGGTCACGGTGACCGTGACCGCCCACACCCCGGATGGACGGGTGCTGCAGCGCCTGTCCGACTTCACCTTCGTCGGCACCCCGGACATGGCGGATCTGATCCGTCAGGGGGCGCAGCGGTGGCAGTCGGGTGACCGGGCATGAGGTCCGGTCGGTGGCCGAAAGACCAGGCACTGCACGGGCGATGGGAGGGATCACGATGACCATCACGGTCGAGGCGACGCAGGACGGGCTGGGTTTCGACGGCGAGCCCACCGACGCCGCCGTCTGGGCGGCGATGCAGGCCGGCCCGGAGTTCGAGGCGCGGCCCGGCGGCACCCACCGCCCTGACGATGTCGAGGGGGGAGATGTCGAGGGGGGAGATGTCGAGGGGGGCGAGG
>NZ_CDWWXA010000254.1:0-2998 GCF_977971845.1 Frankia sp. CeCAU1
AGCGGGCAAAAGGGCGCATCTCCTCCTCGATCCGCGTCGACAGTTCCTCGATCGCGGCGGTGAGCTGGTCGATGCGTTCCAGGTGCAGCCGGCACAGGAACGCGTGGTGCTCGGAGAAGCTGCCGGTCAGCGCCTCGACCAGTTTGATGATCTTGGGCCGCATCCTGCCCTTGGCCATCCCGGCCAGGACGTCGGGGTCGCGTTCGCCGTCGATCAGCGCGGCGAGCATCGCCCGCCCCTACACCCCGAGAATGTCGGTGGCCACCGCGGACAGCTTGATCCCGGGGTCCTCGAGTTCCTTCTCCAACCGCTGGGCCTCCCGGGTCCGGTCGGCGGTCAGCGTCGTGCGGTAGCGGGTGAGGTCACGCAGGTGGCGGATCGGCTCCGGCGGCACGAACGACGCCCTGAGCAGGCCGCACTCGCCCAGCTGGCACAGCCACGCCGCGTCGGAGACGCCGGTCTTGCGTCCGGGCAGGCCCCTGGCGTGGGCGGCGTTGACCAGGATGACCGGCAGGCAGTCCTCCAGCAGGTAGAACGCCCCGCACCAGTAGTCCCCGGTTACCTCCATCACCACCAGGGTGACCTTCTCCGCGACCAGCCAGTCCCGCAGTCCCAGCAGAGCGTTCGTCGTCGTCGCGAACGTGCGGACCTCCTGCCGGCGGGCACGTCCCCGGCCCGCCTTCGGCGTGCGCACGCACGCCTTGAGGTCCTTCTTACCGATATCCAGCGCGGCACACCGGTCGTGCAGCAACTCCACCAGACGTCTCCGAGCCCCGGACGGCTACCAGGCGCGGCCGCCCGGAGGGACCACAGGCCTCGGAAGAGTCTGACCCGCGTGCTCCAGGCAGCAGCAGACCGCCACCCTGGCAACAAACCGTGGTCCCCTGATCGACCCCCACGCCGACGAGCGAGTACGCTTTCCGGTTGACCGCCGATCTACTGATCCATGGCTGGGATCCGGCGCGGGCGATCGACATGCACGGCAGGCGGGCCGGTGACACCTCGTCGGTGGTGGGTGTCGGCTCTGACCGGGACCTCGTGCACCGGGTCCACGAGCACCTGGCGTCGCAGATCGACGCCTGGCGGGCTGCCGGCATCTTCGCCCGCCCGGTGCCGGTCCCGGATGACGCCGACGAGTGGACGAGGTTGCTGGCCCTCACCGGCCGCTCGCCCGACTGGCGGCCCGGATCCGGCGGATAGCTCGGCACGACGGATATCAGCACAACGGATATCGACACAACGGATATCAGCACAATGGGTAGATGAGGATGGGGGCGCCCGACCCCCCGGGTGCGGAGGTGGCCGGGGCCGTGCAGCTGTGTCGCGGGCTCGGTGCCGTGGGTGTAGGCGGGTACTCGCCACTCGGCACCGGGCTTGGCACCGGGTGTTTCGCCCCGCCCGCCTCCGCCTCCGCCTCCGTCGGCGTCGGTGACGCGGTGGCCGGCGAAGGCCCGCTCTTCAGGGAGGGGCCCGCCGTCAGTGACGAGGGATCCGTGAGTGACGAGGGATCCGAGCCGCCACCGATGCCCAGCCTGCCGATCGCCGCTGGCAGCGAGCCGTCCTTGGCGATGGCGAGGTCAGCCGCTGCCGCGGCGCCCTCGACGCGTCCCCAGCTCACCCGTAACCCGGACGTCGCGATCAGACCGCCGACGGCGAACGCGGCCACGGCGCTCACGACGACGAGTAGGGCCAAGAGCAGCCGCACGGTGCGACGGTCATCGGAATCCACCGGAACGCTCACGACCGTCTCCGACCGTCCGGTATATCGATACCTGGAGTGAATACCCGTGAGCACAACTGTAGGCGTCGGTATCGGGCGGCGGCCACGGAATCCCTCCGCATTGGGTGACCGTAGCGGATCGCGACGGGCTCCGAGGGACAGCGGCACGCCGGATGGGAGTCGGATCTCGGGTCGAGGGGCCGCCGGGTCCCGCCGGGCTCAAGAGCTCAGGACGCCGGCTCCCGTTCCGGCTCCCATCCCCGCTCCGGCTCCCATCCCCGCTCCCGTTCCGCCACTCGGTCCCGCCTCCCGCTCGGCCAGCAGCACCGCGAGGTCGTCCTGGCTGCCGCCCCGCAGCAGGTCCAGATGATCGTCCAGGGGGAAGAACCGCCCCCGGCCGTCCCGGGCCTCGGTGAGACCGTCGGTAAACAGCAGCATCCGATCGCCGACCGCCCAGCTCGCCATCGTGACGGAGAAACGCTCGGCCAGCCCGAGCGGCGGACTGGGCGACTTCAGTTCCAGCGTGGTGCACTCGTCCGCCGAGACCAGTCGTGGCGGGTGATGCCCGGCCGAGCACAGGCCCAGCCGACCGTCCGGGTGGATGTCGACGATGAGCGCCGTCACGAAGTCCTCGGGTTCGGCCTCCCGACCCACCGCGCGGGCGCAGGCGGCGGCCACCTGTTCCGGGTCGAGCCAGGTCACTGCCGCCTCGCGGAAGGCACCGAGCACTATCGAGGCCAGCCGGACAGCAGGCAGGCCCTTGCCGCGGACATCGCCGATGATCATCCGGATGCTCTGCGAGGTGGAGACGACCTCGTAGAGATCGCCACCCACTGACGCCTCCTGGGCGGCGGAGAGGTACCGAGCCGCGAAACCGGCCCCGTTGAGCCGGCTCGGGACCGCCGGTAGCAGTGCCCGCTGCGCGACCTCGGCGACCGCTTTGACCTGGTGCAGTTGTGAGCGTTGCCGTTCCCGGCACACGCAGATGCAGACCGCGATCACGGACTGGAGGGCGACCAGCGTGGTTGCGGCGAGATGCGGACCGGTCCCGAACCAATGATCCCAGAAGCCGGAGAGGAGCGCCGCGATCACTGCCAGCGCTCCGACCGCGGCGGTGACCCGGGGTGGACTGGCCGCCGCGATGATCAGTGGCCCGAGACCGAAGTACCCGACCAGGATCAGCCCGGGCGTCGCGTCGAGGACGACGACCGTGACGAGGACGAGCGTTCCGGCTATGAGGGGACGGACGTCCTCCACCCCGCCGAGCCCCTCTACCCC
>NZ_CDWWXA010000255.1:0-2985 GCF_977971845.1 Frankia sp. CeCAU1
GGCGAGTAGCCGGCGGACGTCGACCAGGGTCGGGGTGGTCTGGTGGGTGGCCAGGTGGCGGGCGACGGCGGTGAGCAGCCGCTGCTGGCTGACCGGGAGTTCGGCTTGACCGAGGGCGACGGCGAGCAGTGCCGTGAGCACCGCGGCGCGGCGGGCCACCTGGTCGTCGAGGCCCGTCCGGGCGGAGACGGTGCCGGTGCCGGTGCCGACGCCGGGGCCGATGTCGAGGGGGTTGACGCGCAGGTGGCCGCCGGGGCGGAGGCGCAGGGTGGCGTATCCGAGGCGGTCGCCGAGGGGGGTCCATTCGCCTTTGGGGTCGATGACGGCGGTGAAGCGGGGCCGGCCGTGCAGGGCGGCGAGCGCGGCGGCGCGGTGCACGTACGATTTGATGATCGCGGATTTGCCGTAGGCGCCGGCGCCGGAGACAACCATGTTCGGTCCCTGGATGAGGCCGGTCTGGTAGGCGTCGATGATGTCGAAGTGGAAGGCGCCGCCGGCGAGCCGGTTGGCGCCGAGGAACACGCCGTGATCCCCGAGGCCGGCTTCGATCGACCAGGGGGTCACCACGCACAGGTGTGCGGTGGTAGCGACGTTCCACGGCAGGGCGAGCCGGGCGCCTTTCGGCCCCCACCGGCCCCATCCGCGTTCTCGCCCGGGTCCGCGTTCGTGTCGGCGTTCGTGTTCTCGGCCGTTCCGGGTGAGAGGGTTGGGCATCAGGGTGCTCCGGTGACGGTCGGCCGGGGTGCGAGGCCGAGGGGGAGGGTGGCGGCCCAGGCGGTGTGATGCCGGCCGTGCAGGGGGCGCAGGTCGACGATGCCGCAGCGGGCGGCCAGGTCGACGATCGCGGCGGACGCGTCGTCGAGGTCGTGCCGGCTGGGGGCGGTGACGTCGAGGAGGCCGAGGTAGGCGTATTCGGGGTAGCCGGCGGTGAGTTCGGCGTCGCGGCGGTCGATGTCGTCGTGGGCCTGGGTGAGGTGGACGGGGACGCGGAAGGCATGCCGGTCGCGGAGGTGGACGGCGGTGTCGACGGAGACGGTGTCGCTGTTGATGCGCCGGCGGGAGACCCGCCACGGCACCGGGGTCATTGTGAGCGCGAGGGTGCGGACACAGGGAACGTCATGGAGCAGGGGGTCGAGCCAGCCCGGGCGCAGTCCGCCGGTGGGCCAGCCTGCGATCCAGAACACCCGGTGCCAGCTGTCGCCGATCCGGGCCGCGTCCCACCACGCCCGCAGCGTGAGGCTGTCCGGCTGGAGGCGCTGCGGCGGTCGCGGTGTGCCGGCTCCCGGGAGATGGGCGCGGGCCGCCAGGCCCGGAGTCGATGCGCTGTCCGGCTCCGCCGCACGACTGGGGGCTTCGAGGGCCTTCGAGGCTTCGGGAGGCGGCGGGTCGGCGTGGTCGAGCACGGTCTTGGTGAGCTCGGCGGTGGACAGCAGGCCGCGGACGTGCAGGCCGGCGCTGGCGCATCGGTCGGCCAGGGTTTCGGCGGCGGCCAGCGCGGTGGCCCGGCCGTCGGCGTGGCGGCCTCCGCGTGTCGGGCGGACGGTCAGCCATAGCCGCAGGTCGTGGCGGATCAGGGCGGGCTGTGCCTCGGCGAGGAGCCGCCGGTAGGCCAGCAGCTCCCCCGCCGGCGGGCGCGCCGGCTGCCGCGACCGGGCCGCCGCCGCGGATTCCGGCTGGCGGCGGGGTTCGACGGGGAAGTCCAGGGCGGTCGCCGGTCCGGAGCGGACCGTCCAGCCGAGCCGGGCCACCGGGGTTTCCCGGGCGAACTGGGTCAGCACCCGGGCCCATCCGGCGGTCTGGCGGTCCTTCCCGGCGCCGTCGAGCAGTCCGAACGGGCCACCGCGCACGTCGAGGACCACGGTGATCGTCCCGGTGCGCCGGTCACGAACCAGACCGGCCGGTTGCCCGTCTGCGGTTGGTACCCGGCAACCGGTCGCCGCCGCTACCACCTCGACCGACCGCGGCACCGCGGGAAGATCCACCCGTTCGGACCGGCGGCCGGCGGATCCCCACCCGGCCGCCCCCGCCCCGATGCCCGTCGGCCGAGCGGAGGAGGGGACGGCGCACGGCCGGCATCCGCCGCAGGTGTGCAGGAGGCGGGTGTGCAGCAGGCGGGTGTGCAGCAGGCGGGTGTGCAGCAGGCGGGTGTGCAGCAGGTAGCCGGCGACGACCGGCAGGAGATGGACCAGGGGTTCCCCGCCGACCCGGACGAACGCGAACAGCAGGCAGGCCACCGCCACACCAACCCCGGCCGTCGTGCCGGAACCGCCGCCGAGCAGCCTCGGGCCCGCCGCGAGCCCGCCGACACCGAGGCCAATCAGGATGACCTGCGGGACGCTGGCGCCGAACAGCGCGGTCCCGGCTCGGCGCGGGGCGAGATGGTAGACCGGTCCGCTCATGATCCGGGCCGGTCCTCGGGTGGGGTCGCGGCCCCACCCGGACGGGCGGAGGAACCGGTGCGGGGTCGACGCCGCCAGCCCGGCGGTGCCCCTGCCGGTCCCGGCCGGAAAGACCCGCCACCGCCAGCCGGAGGGGTAGGCGGCGGGCCTCCGGGTCCCCCCAGGCCGGTCGGCCCCGTAGACCCTGACGATCCCGCGGGTCCTGGAGGACCCGACGGGCCTGGAGGTCCTGACGGACCCGGGGGTCCGGGTCTGCGTTCCCGTTCCACGCTCCCGCCGGGCGAGGCACTCGACGGGCGTCGCCGCAGGCTGACCTGCCCCGGCCGCCCACCAGACGCAGCGGTACCGGGCCCGCCACGCCGGTCGCCGACCGGTTCCCGGCCCCCGGGGTCACCCTCCCCGCCTACAGAGGTGTCCCCGGCCGGTCGGGGTCGCGGCTGCGATCGGGGCTGCCGGTGCGGCCCAGGCTGGGACTGTCCCCGCCGGCGACGCCCCGGATCGGGCAGGCTCCGTGGTTCCCCGAGCCCACCCGGCTCCCCCGATCCGGATCCACCGGAACCATCCCCCGACGGCCGCCCACCACCAC
>NZ_CDWWXA010000256.1:0-2962 GCF_977971845.1 Frankia sp. CeCAU1
CCCACCTCAGTTCCACCCCACACCCGCTCCGACCCATGCCGAATCCACCAGCTCCACACCACACACCTACACTGACCGGAACAGTCACCGACCAGAACAGTGCGGCATCGCGACTCCACCCACCAGGCGACCGAAGACCAACACCAGGAGGGTGAAAATGGCCATTCCGCGGCGCCAGGCAATCAGGATCGGCGCTTATCTCCTCAAGCAGAAACTCGCCAGGCGGGACAAGTTCCCGATCACCCTCGAACTCGAACCCCTGTTCGCATGTAACCTCGCCTGTGAGGGCTGCGGCAAGATCCAACATCCCGCGGACGTGCTGAAACAGCGCATGCCCGTCGAGCAGGCGCTCGCCGCCGTCGACGAGTGCGGCGCCCCCGTGGTGTGCCTGGCAGGCGGCGAACCGCTGATGCACCCGCAGATCGAGGACATCGTGGCAGGCCTGGTGAAACGTAAGAAGTTCATCTACCTGTGCACGAACGCCCTCCTGATCCCACGCAAGATCGACAAGCTGCGTCCGTCACCGTACCTGTCCTTCGCGGTACACATCGACGGCCTCGAGGAACGCCATGACAAGTCCGTGGCCAAGCCGGGCGTGTTCGCCCAGGCCGTGGACAACATCAAAGAGGCGCAGCGCCGCGGCTTCCGCGTCACCACGAACACCACGTTCTTCAACACGGACACCCCTCAGACCGTGATCGAGGTGTTGGACTTCCTCAACAACGACCTCAACGTCGACGGGATGATGCTCTCCCCCGCCTACGCCTACGAGAAAGCCCCCGACCAGGACAGCTTCCTCGGGGTCAAGGAAACCCAGGAACTGTTCCGCAAGGCGTTCGCCGACGGCCGCCGCAAGAACTGGCGGATCAGCCACTCTCCCCTGTTCCTGGACTTCCTCGAAGGCAAGATCGACTTCCCGTGCACGGCCTGGGGCATTCCGTCCTACTCCCTGTACGGCTGGCAGAAGCCGTGCTATCTGATGGGCGACGGCTACGCCAAGACCTACCAGGAACTCCTTGACACCACCGACTGGGAGGCCTACGGACGAGGCCGCGACCCACGCTGCGCGAACTGCATGGCACACTGCGGCTACGAACCGACCGCCCTCGCGGCGACCCTGTCCTCCCTGCGGGAATCCATCCGCGCGGCCCGCTGAGACCGGCCCCCGGACCACCGGCCAGCCCCCGGACCACCGGCCAGCCCTCGGGAAACGACCTCGGGAAACGACCTCGGTGCCGGCGTCCACATCCTCCGGTCGGAGGGCGACGGCCGCCGCACCGAGGTCCTCCGCCACCAGGCACCCGGCTCAGATGTACCGGGAAGGGCGGCATAACGGGAAGGGCGGCATAAGCGGGATCCGACCCGAAACCGCATTATGATCCAATTATCACCACTGGCGCCCCGACGCTCACCCACCGTCCCCTCGCCGGTCCGACATCGTGGGCCGCGGCGGCGCCCGTCCCGGCATCGTAGGACTTGTGGGTCTTTGTAGGGTTCCCACAACACCTGACCGCCGACATCGGTGGCGGCGGAGCTGTCCAGACCGCGCCCCGAGCTGGGAAGGTGACCCGGAGCGAGGATCGGAACCGCCTTTTGGGCGTTCCGCCCTCATCGTGACGGGAAGGGGTAGTTAGTGGTTTACGACAAGATCGTGGTAACGGGTCTCGGTGCGATGACTCCACTCGGCGGCGACCTCGCCGCCACCTGGGACGGGCTGGTCGCGGGTGCCTCGGGTGTCGCGGTGATCGAAGACGAATGGGCGCGGGAACTGCCGGTCCGACTCGCCGCACAGCTGCCCGTCGACCCCGCGGCAACACTGCCGCGCAAGGACAGCCGCAAGCTCGACCGCGGTGAACAGATGGCGATCGTCACCGCCCGGCAGGCATGGGCGGACGCGGGATCCCCCGAGGTCGCTCCCGAACGGCTCGCGGTCGTCATCGGCACCGGTTACGGCGGGGTGCAGTCCACCCTGGGCCAGCACCGCATCCTGGAGCAGGCCGGTGCGCGCCGGATGTCCCCTCACACGGTAATCATGCTGATGCCCAACGGCCCGGCGGCGTGGGTGAGCATCGACCTCGGCGCGAAGGCCGGCGCCCGCACCCCGGTCAGCGCCTGCGCGTCCGGCGCCGAGGCGATCGCCACCGGCATGGAGATGATCCAATACGGGCTGGCCGACGTCGTGGTCGCCGGCGGCGTGGAAGCGCCGGTCGACACGCTGCCGCTGGCGGCGTTCGCGCAGATGAAGGCCCTCTCGACCCGGCACGGCGACCCGGCAGCCGCCTCCCGTCCCTTCGACGCCGACCGTGACGGCTTCGTGCTCGGCGAGGGCGCAGGCCTGCTGGTCCTGGAACGGGCCGGGTTCGCCGCCGCCCGAGGCGCCCGCGTGTACGCCGTCGCCGCCGGCGCGGCCACCAACTCCGACGCCCTCGACATCGTCACCGCCGACCCCGCCGGGCAGCGCAGAGCCATCGAGGCCGCATTGGCCGGCGCCGGCCTCACCCCCACCGATATCGACCTCGTACACGCCCACGCCACCTCCACCCCCGTCGGCGACCCCCTGGAGGCCGAGGCGATCACTCAGACAATCGGCACCCATCCGGCGGTCACGGCCACCAAGTCGATGACCGGGCACATGCTCGGCGCCGCCGGCGCGGTGGGCGCCATCGCCACGGTGCTCAGCATCCGCGACGGCGTCATACCCCCGGTGCGCAACCTTGACCGGCTCGACCCGACGATCAAGCTCGACGTCGTGTCCGGACCGGCCCGCCACGAGACCGTCCGCGCCGCCGTGGCCAACGCCTTCGGCTTCGGTGGGCACAACGTCTCCCTGGCATTCACCGCCCCCTGAACCGGCCGCACCGACCACGCCGGGCGTGGGCGAGGAGGAGGGTGACGTCGTCGTCGTAGCCGTCGTTGCCGTCGTAGCCGTCGTAGCCGTCGTTGCGGTTGTTGCGGTTGAGGA
>NZ_CDWWXA010000257.1:0-2881 GCF_977971845.1 Frankia sp. CeCAU1
ACCCGATCGCGTCGAATAGTGACAGGTCACCATGCGTGACGGTGACCTGCTGGTGTCACCCCGGCCTTCTCGGTGCCATCAGCAATACGTGCCGGATCTGTGTCGTACCGTGAGGTAGACGCCACGACTGTTTGCGAAGAGGTGCGGCATGATCTCCCCTGGCGCTGACGAGGCCCCGAACCTGCTTGCCCGTCTCGTCCACGAACGCGGTTGGAGCGTGACCGACTTCCGCCGCCACTTCGAGCAGACCGCCAAGGCGCTTGGTAGGTCGGCGGACGGCATGCCCCAGGTCAGCGAACGGCAGGCCAAACGATGGCTGTCTGGAAAGGTCGCCCGCCGGCCCTACCCGGTTGCGTGCCGAGTCCTCGAAAAATGTTCTACTACCCTGTAGACAGCCTGTTTGCACCTGCCATCAACTCTTACGCTTCGAGAGGATTCGATAACTCTAAGTCGTCTTCCGTCGTTTCCGCACTCATGCCCGCCCACGCCGACACCGCCGGGTCATACACCAGCCCCCATGTACGGGATGACCAGAAGCGATCAGGTGCCGACAGTTCCGACCCGGCGTGGACAAGAGAGATTTCTATGTCCCTCCGCCGAACCCGTGACTTTCTCCTCCTTGTGGAACGGCCCGACCTCGGCCCGGCCATGCTCGACGAGATCCACGACGAACTACGCCGCATCGCCCGCGCTGTCCCCACCCAGCCGATACCGACCTTCTTCCCCGACCTGCTTGCCTTGCAGGATCTCACCTACCGACTACTGGAAAACCGTCAACACCCCTCCCGAGACCTGTACCTCCTCACTGGTGCGACTACAGCACTGGTTGCGGCCATCTGCAACGAAGTCGGTAAGCCGCAGGCCGCAATCACGCACACGAGAGCCGCCTACTTCTGCGCGGACCACGCGGGTCATGAGCCGCTGAAGATATTCATACGCGGCGTCCAAGCGTTGACCGCCTATTGGGCAGGCTGGACAGCCGACGCCGCCCGCTACTGCCAGCTTGCCGCAACCCTTGGCCCCGTCTCCGGCACCGTCGCCGTCTGGCTGCCCTCCCTCGAAGCACGTACACATGCCGCGCAGGGCCGTGCCGACGCCGCAACCCAGGCTATCCGCCTCGCCGCTGAGGCTCGCGAACGGGTGATGCCCGATGACTTGGACGACACCGGCGGCGAAATGACGTTCACGTTTCCGCGTCAGCTCTACTATGCGGCCGACGCCTATGTCTGGTTGCCCGACCAGCCCGCCGACGCCGAACGAGCCGCGGTTGCCGCCGTCGACGCCCACGAGTCCGCAGCTGGAGACGAGCGCAGCTACGGCAAGAAGCCCTGTCTCGGGGCGCGCTCGGCCTTGCCCGAGCCCGAAACGGCAATCTCGACGGTGCTCAGGACGCACTCCGCCCAGTGCTCGATCTCCCAGTCGATCTTCATATTGCCTCGATCCGACAAGCGGTGCGCCGTGTCCACGGCGTCTTGACAACCCCAACCCTCGTCAGCTCTCCTACCGCCCGTGAGCTGATCGCCGAGACCGAGCACTTCATCCGGACGTCCCCGCTGGCGCTCCCCGGCTGACAGCTTGGAAATTTACCTCTTTCACCACACCTTCGTTAGGAGATCCATGGGGAAACACTCGACGCCCCCTCCGGACTGTCCGCGATGTGGAGGAAACGGAACGATCACTGTCGCCACCGATGGTAAAGAAGAACAGAAAACAGAAACCGTGACCTGCTCGACATGCAAGGGAACGGGGAAGGCGTGAGGCGGGAATATTTCATCCCTGACGTTATCTGGGTCAGACGGGACGACGGGTGGATGGTGCCACTGCGCCGATCTGACGATCCTGAACGATGGCTGACCCTGGTCAGCAGCGATGATTCGATTGTCACCCAGGCCGACGACGGGGAACTCCAGGACGGTAAGGGCGTCATCCCGACCAGCTCAAGTAGTGCGCCATCGGTTATGAAGGAGATGATCGATCTGCTTGACGTGCGGGCAGGCATGAACCTCCTAGAGATTGGAGCAGGAACCGGCTATAATGCCGCCTTTCTCGCACAGAAAGCCCATCCCGGGCATATCACCACCGTCGAGGTAGACGATAAGATCGCCGAGCACGCCCGGCAGGTCCTATGCAGGACCGGATATCCGGTCGCAGTCGTTACAGGTGACGGCACCCTGGGATGCCCCGAGCGCGCCCCCTACGACCGCGTCATTTCCACCGCCAGCGCGGTAGAGATTCCCTACGCCTGGGTGGAGCAAACCCGGCCCGGCGGGCGCATACTGGTTCCCATAGTGGTCGGATTTTTTGAATGTCAGGCATTTCTGTGCCTGACTGTCCATGATGACGGTGCCGCACACGGCCGTTTCCACGGCAGAGCTGGATTCATGCGACTGCGTAACCAGCGAGACGACGAACCCCTGTGGATGCGGCGGGATTGGGATGACCCCCAGACCTCCACCACCCGGCTGTTCCCGTCCGAACCGTTTACCGAGTTCGAGGCCGGGTTCGCCTTCGGTGCGCGGCTGCCCGGATGGGTGGTAGGACGACGGGTAGAGGATGACGGCAGCATGCTTCTACGGGTCTCGCACCTTCCTTCCGGATCGTGGGCCTCGTTCACATCCGAGACAGATGGTGAGCATGAGGTATGCCAGTATGGACCGCGCTGCCTCTGGGACGAGCTGGAAACCGCCTACCGTTGGTGGACCGACGCCGGGCGGCCCGATCACACACGCATCGGTGTCACTGTTACCCCCGACGGCCAGACGTTCTGGCTCGATACGCCAGACCAAGTTCTCTCCCCCGTCCAGCAGCCTGCAGCCTGACCAGGGCAGACGCACCCAGGGCAGACGCACCGAGGAAGATCGTCGCCAATGTTCTCTTCCTG
>NZ_CDWWXA010000258.1:0-2822 GCF_977971845.1 Frankia sp. CeCAU1
GTCATGGCGAGGCTGCGCCGCCGGGCGGGGCGCCAACACGGAGGGGTTGTCCCTTCGTGCCGGACGTGGAAGGGATCATGCTGGTGAGACCGGGGTTCGTGCTCGAGGTTGACGAGCGGACTCCCCCGCTGCTGGTGCACCAGGGTGAGGGCGTGCTGCTCGAGCAGTTCCCGCTCGGGACACGGGTGGTGTATCCGCCCGAGTCGCTGCCCGGGGTCGGTGACGTCGATGCGGCGATCGCCGCGGCGTTGGCGGCGCCGGTGGGCAGCGAGCCGCTGGCGGCGTTGCTGCGTCCGGGGATGCGGCTGACGATCAGTTTTGACGATCTGTCGACGCCGTTGCCGCGGATGCGTCGCCCGGATGTGCGGGGGCGGATCATCGAGGCGGTGCTGACGGCGGCGGCGGCGGCCGGTGTCGACGATGTGGCGCTGGTCGTGGCGAACGGGTTGAACCGGCGGTTGAGCGCCGGCGAGGTGGAGCGGATCGTCGGGGAGCGGGTGTTCCGCTCGTTCTGGCCCGGGCAGTTGCGCAGCCATGACGCGGAGGATCCTGACAATCTCACCGTCGTGGGGGTGACCGACGCCGACGAGCAGGTGGAGGTTTCCCGCCGGGTCGCCACCGCCGACCTGCTGGTGCACGTCGGGGTCGTGCAGAGCCCGGCGGCGGTCGGTGCGGGCGGGCTCGTGACCGGCCTGTCGTCGTATGCGACGCTGCGTCACGTGCACAGCGTCGCCGCGGCGGTCCGCCGCGTCGGCCTGCCCGGGGACGGCGCTGGCGGCGTCGGGGATGGGGGCGTTGGTGCGCCGCCGGGTCCGGCGGCGCGGATGGGTCGGCTGCTGTGCGAGGCGGTGCGGGTGTTCGCCGTCGCGGTGACGGTGAACGCCGCGACGGCGCCGGTGCACTATCCGTTCCTGACCCGCCGGGAGTGGGAGTGGTCGCTGGCCGATCAGGCGATGGCGGTTGGGCTGGGCCGTGGCCTGGAGCTGGTGGGGTCGCGGGCGCGCCGCCGGCTGCTGCGTGACTTCGCCGCCGACTATGCGGTCACCTCGGTGAGCGCGGGGGATCCTACGGCGGTCGCGGCGGTCGCGGCGGCAGGGGTCGACGCCCAGCAGCGGGTTACCGTCGATGGGCAAAGCGACGTCGTTGTCGTCGGGCTGGGCCCGTTCGGGCCGTTCGACGCGGGTGCGGTGGTCAACCCGGTGCTGGCGGCGCACGGCGCGCTCGGGGAGGTTTTCGGCCGGTACCGGGGGCGGCCGGTGGTCCGCGAGAACGGGGCGTTGATCGTCTACCATCCGCTGACGCCACGGTTCTCCCAGCTGCATCACCCCTCCTACGTGGACTTCTACGAGGAGGTGCTCGCCGAGTCGACCGAGGCGGCGACGGTAGAGGCGAAGTTCGAACGGCAGTACGCCACCGATCCCTGGTATGCGTCGCTGTATCGGACGTCGCTTGCTCATCACGGGGTGCATCCGTTCCACCGCTGGTATGAGGCGGCGCCGGCGATGGCCCATGTGGGGGATGTGGTGTGGGTGGGCGGTGATCGGGCGGCGTGCGCGCGGCTGGGGTTCCGGGCGGCGTCGACGTTGGCGGATGCGTTGGAGATGGTGTCGGGATCGGTGGGCCGTGATCCGTCTATCACCTATCTGCACTCCCCACCCCATCTGATCGCCGAAGTACGGTGACCGCGGGAGATGCGGGTCACGGATCGTGCGGTCGCCGGCTGGGACGCGGTGGCCATGCGCGGCGGAGCACAGGTGCCAGCGGTGGACCGGATCGGCAGGGGCAGAGGTGAACGGGATGGCGAGTAGGCCGCGACGGGGTGTGGGGCTGCGGGCGGTGGTGGCCGGGTGGCGGCCGGGTGGCCGCGGCCCGGTCCCGGGCAGCGCCGAGGCGCATCGGGTCCCCGAGGTGCCGCGGGAGTTCCCGACCGCGTGGGCGCGTCGCCCGGCGGCGCGGGCCGCCCGGGGGGTGTTTCTGCGTGGGGTGATGTGCCCGCTGCTGCGGACGACGCTGACGGTGGCGGTGCACGGTGCGGAGGCGTTCGACGGGGTCCGCGACACCCCGATGATCATCGTGTCGAATCACAGCAGTCATCTGGACGCCCCGCTGCTGTTGTGCACGGTGCCCGGGTGGGTGCGGGCGCGTACGGCGGTGACGGCGGCGGCGGACTATTTCTTCGACAGTGCCTGGCGGGGGGCGTCGAGTGCGTTCGCGTTCGCGACGGTGCCGATCGAACGGCACGGTGGGGCGCCGTCGGCGACGCCGATGAACCTGCTGGGGGACGGCTGGAACCTGGTGATCTTTCCGGAGGGGACGCGGTCGCGGGACGGGGCGCGGGGCCGGTTCCGGTTGGGGGCCGCCTATCTGGCGATCAACGCGGGGGTGCCGGTGGTTCCGGTGGGGCTGCGGGGTGCGTACGCGGCGATGCCGCGGGGACGGTCCTGGCCGGTGGCGGGCCGTCCGCCGGTGTCGGTGCGGTTCGGCCGGCCGATGCGCCCCGCGCCGGGTGAGGATGTGCGGGCGTTCACCGCGCGGCTGGCCGCCGAGGTCGACCGGCTCTGCGCCGAGGACGCGACCTCCTGGTGGGAGGCGACGCGGGCGGCCTTCGCCTCGGGTCTGCCCGGTGCGGCTGGGACGGCTGAGGAGGCGCGGGCCGGGGAGGAGGCGCAGGTGCCGGCGGCGCGCTCGGCCCCGGACGTCGCCGCGACCCCGGCGGGGTCCGAGCCGGCGGGCCGCACCGCCGGGGACCCCGGCGGTGCGGCCGGTGGTGGGGGCTTCCCCGGTCGGACCAGCCCGCGGGCGGTCCCCCGACCGGGGTGGGC
>NZ_CDWWXA010000259.1:0-2786 GCF_977971845.1 Frankia sp. CeCAU1
ACTCCTGGCCAGACTGACTGAACCGCCCCGGTCTCCACCGAACCCGGGGCGGTTCACCCGGAGCGGCCACACAAGACACGCTCTTAATATAACTACCCGCGCTTTGACCGACCGAAAAACCCGCTACCAGCTACCAGCTGGTCAGCGGCGGGCACCGCCAAGCTGGAGACCGACCACTCCGACGATGACGAGGGTCAGCGAGGCGACCTTTAGCGCGTTCATCGATTCGCCGAAGACGGCCGCGCCAATGACGGCCATGGCCGCGGTGCCGGCCGCGGACCACACCGCGTAAGTGAAGCCGATCTCCAGATGCTGCAACACTCGAGACACGAAAAAAAATGACAGCGGATAGCAGACACAGACCATCAGGGTCGGCCAGAGCCGAGTGAACCCGCTGGTCTCCCGAAGCGCCAGCGTTCCAGTGATCTCCAGCACTACAGCGACGATAAACTGCACGACGACGGCCATACCCGGACGATATCGGCGCGCCGGATGGCCGTCGCCCCGGCCAGGGAGTTCAACCCGTTCGGCTCGTTGATCGGCTGGCGGTCACCGGTAGCGGGATACCGACCCCGTGCCGGGCACTCGCCTCCGCGAGCAACGCGGCCAGCCAGCCCAGCGCGTCCAACGTCCACTCGGCGAGGGCCCCCTGGAAGGTGACCCGGTGCCGAGCAGATCCCTGCCACAGTTCATCGATGACGGCGGGTTCCAGCACCGGATGGTCGTCGTTCGCCGGAGAGAGCGAGTCATCCGAGAAGACGTGCTGGTCGAGTTCGCGCAGCCAGTCGAGCATCGCGGGGGCGGCGGAACGGATGGCCGGGTCCTGCCCGCCGTCCACCGTCACCCGCACCCGCGTTCTGTGCCGCGGGGCGCAGTCGGCGAACCAGCCGGCATCCTGCAGCAGACTTCCCACGGCGGGTGTCCGTGGCGAGATCCCGAGACCCTCCACCGGCGACGCCTGCACCGGCAGCAGGAGCTGCACCGCCGTCAGCCGCAGCGTGCCGATCCGCGCCACGGCATCGTCCGCGCAGGCCAGGAACGGCTACACCGGCAGGGGGCGGCGGTTCGGGACCGGTTCGGTCAACGACACCTGGAACCAGGCGGCGCGGGACGGCGACGCCCCGGCGGCGGCAGGCCGGTCCTGCCCGGCATCGTTCATCCCCCACAGGCCGCCGGAGGCGTCCGGCATGGCCTCGGCGAGCCAGCCCAGCGCGGACGACCTCGCGACGAACAGGCTGTACGCGTCGGAGGATGCGACGAAGGGATCCCGCCACGGGTGCGGCGCCAGCTCGCCGTGCAGGGAGGCGAACAGGGTGCCGGCGGGCCCGGCCGCGTCGCCCTCGTGCACTACCGCCGGCACCTGATGTTCCGACCCTTCGTGACGAGTTTGTTCGGGTCGTCGGGCACGCCCACCAGATCCACGTCGATGACGCTACGCCACCCTGTCAGACTGCCGCTCCTGCAGTGGCCCCGCCCGGTCGCCCGTGCGCCGCGCTCCCGTCGGTCTGGAGCGATCCCGCTTCCGTGGACCGGGGGTGTGAGACAGCTACGCCGAGGCCCGGCGAGCAGGACGTTCCCGCTCGGATCACACCGGCGCCCACCAGCCGGGATACATCACATCCGGTTCCCCGGGCCGGTACATTACGGCCATCGTGTCCAACATGCGCGGTCCAGGCGATGCGCCGCGGCGGCTCGACCGGCCGCTCGGCGGCGTACACCCGGTCCCGGCGGTCCCGCTGTCTCCGCCGTCTCCGCCGCTCCCCGATGAGGCACCCAGCCCGATGAGTACGCCCGTGCGGGGCGTCCGCCATCCCGCCGGCGCGTCCGGCCGCCCGCCGGCAGCCGGCCCGCGGGCCGGCTCCGCCTGACGGACCGAACGATCCGTGTTGCTCTTCATCCCGCTGGCCCTGTGCGCCGCGTTCCTGCTCGCGTCGTCCGCGGCTCTGCAACAACGCGCCGCCGGACGCAGCCGGTTCGCCGCCCGTGACGACCGGACGCACGCGCTGCCCGGAATAGGGCATCTGGTCGACCTGGCACGCGAACCGATGTGGCTGCTGGGCTGGCTGACAAACGTCGCCGGGTTCTTCACCCAGGCGCTCGCCCTACACCTTGGTTCCCTCGCCGAGGTGCAGCCCCTCATGGTCACCCAGTTACTGTTCACGCTCCCGCTGGGCCTGGTCCGCACCCATCTGCGGATGGTGCGGGGAGCATGGTGGGCGGTGGCATCGATCTGCGCAGGCCTCGCGCTGCTCCTCACGGTCCAGGGACGCCTACCCGCCCATGCTCCCCTGGACGAATACCGGCTGGCGCTGACCATCCTCGCGATCATTGCCCTCGCGGCGACACTGACGGTGTTCTCCCGCGGCCGGCGACCAGCAATGCGTGCGGCGATGCTCGGAGTCGGCGCCGGGCTGTTCTTCGCGCTGAGCGCCCTGCTGATGAAGCAGGTCACCGACGAGACCCTGAACGAGGGGATCGGTACCACCGCGACCCACTGGTTCGCCTACGCCCTGTGCGGAGTCACGATGGCCAGCCTCGTATTCGGGCAGATGGCGTTCGCCGTGGGCCCGCTCGCGCCGACCGTCACTGCCATGAACATCACCAATCCGACGGTCTCCTACACTCTCGCCGTGCTCGTCTTCGGGGTACCCGCCCCGGACACCCCCGGGGTTATCACAGGTGTCACGGTGGCGGCCCTGCTGGTCGTGGGCGGGGTCGTCCTGCTCGCCCGCTCGCCCGCCCTGCCACGCCCCACCCGTCGCCTGCCTGACGTCTCTCGCCACGAC
>NZ_CDWWXA010000260.1:0-2764 GCF_977971845.1 Frankia sp. CeCAU1
CACATGTTACGACCGGCCGCCGCCCCGTTCGCAGCCCCGCCCCGTTCGCAGCCCCGCCCGGTGATCGGGCCACGGCCGGGCCGATGGTGCGGTGGCGGCCGGCCCGGTCCGGGAGGGCGCTCGACGGGCATCTCGACGGGCAGGCTGTCCGCTCGACGGGCAGGCTGTCCGCAGGACGACGTTTCGGATGTTGTTGGATGTTGTTTGACGAACCGGGTCGGTCGGGTATACGGCGGACGTCCTACTCCTCGATCATCGGTCGGCCATGATCATCGGTCGGCCATCGATGATCATTATTGGTCGGAGGTCTTCCATGGTCTGGACCCTCGTCAGTTGGATGCTGCTTGGTCTCGTTGCCGGCGCGGTCGCGCGCCTGCTCGTGCCCGGACCCGATCCGATGAGTATCCCTGCGACGATCCTGCTCGGCATCGTCGGCTCGTTCGTCGGCGGTTTCCTCGGCTACGTCCTGTTCAACCGTGATCTCAGCGAGGGCGCGCTGCAACCGTCCGGCATCGTCGGCTCGATCATCGGGGGTATCGTCGTGCTGCTGGTGTGGCGGGCGGTGGGCCGCCGCCGTACGTTGCACCGCTGACGCCCGTCCCCGAGGCCGCCTCACGGCCGCCCGGTGTGGTGGGTTGACGCGGCGATAACCGGCGGAACCCACCCGCACCGGATCCGGGGGAACGCACATGGCGGGGACCGCAGGGAGCACCGCGTCCGGGATCGTGGGGGCGCGCCTGTGCGCGCTCCTCGTGCGGGTTCTGCTGGGCGTGCCGGTGGTGGGGCTGCTCGCCGTCGCCTGCGGCCCGGACACCCCGGGCGGCCCGACTCCCGCGCACAGCCCGAGCCCCAGCCCCGAGGCGGCACACAGCCCCGAGGCGGCACACAGCCCGCGGGCCGCCGGTGCCAGCACGCCCTACTGCGGCCCGAGCCGCTACGTCGAGGAGATCGTCGTGCAGCAGTGGGCGGACGGCCGGTTTCGCATCCAGGTGCGGCCCACCCCCGAGGGGCGGCGCGCCGGGGACCCCGGCCAGGTTGCCGCCGAGATCTGGCAGGCCGTGCAGGGGTGTGTGACGGGCCTGCGCGGCGAGGTTGCCGACAGTCTGCGTGACCAGCTGGCGTGCCATCAGAACTTCGCGCAGCTACCGGCGCTGAACGGCGGGAAGGGCTTCGCCACCGGCGGGACCTACGACCTGGAAAGCTGGCGGCCGGCGCCGCGTCCCGGCGGCATCCGGACATGGATCTCCACCCGCTGCGGGAACACCCTCGGCACCGATCCCCCCGGGCCACCGGCCAGGACCTACCGGCCGGACGGCGTACGCCCCCAGCGGACGGTCTCCGGCGAGCAGGCCTGACGGCGGGTTGACGGCTTGGCGGTTGACGACTTGGCGCACGAGCCCGTGTGATCAGCCCCCACGTGATACTGCTGATGTCAGTTCCTCGGGGTCCAGCGGCGTCCGAGCGCGGCCAGGAGCCTGTCCTGGGGTGGGCTGTCGGCGGGCGCGGGCTGGGCGGCGGCATACATGCCGGTCGCGGCGAGCTGGCCACCGAGTGCTTCGACGGCCGGGAGCGTCGCGGTCACCGTGTCGGGATCGAGCTGGACGGTCTGCCCGATGGTGGTGGCCAGATCCCAGGCGTGGACGAGGGGCTCGATGACGGCGACGGTGAGGACCTCGTCCACGGTCCGGGCGCCCAGGGGGGTGTCCACGACGGTGGCCGGGTCCAGGGCCGCGAGGGTGCGTTCGGTGTTCTGGTGGGTGCGCTGCCAGGATGCGCCCGGATCGGGGCCGGCGAGGGCGGTGAGGAGGGCGGGATCGGTGACGGGCGGGCGGGGGCCGTGCCCGGTGAGCAGGCTGACGATCTGCTGCTGGCCGTCGATGACGTGGCCGGTCAACTGCCGCCCGGTCCACACCGGGCAGAGGGACGGGGCGTCCCACCGGTCGGCGGGCACGCGAGTGACGGCACGCGAGTGACGATGGTGGTGAACGTGTCGAGCGCACGGCGGTAGCACTGCAAGGAACGGGTCATGACTCCTTCTGCGGGGTGAGCAGGGGACCGAGCGTCCGCCAGGCGGCGTCGGCCAGGTCGTCGGCGACGAGCGTCGGGGAGCCCGCGGGGCGGGCGAGCCAGTGGCGGCTGTATTCCTGGGCGGGGCCGATCCACAGCGCGACGACGACCGCCAGGTCGGGCCGGTCGGACCAGCCGTGGCCACGCAGCCAGTCGGCCACCGCGGCGAAGAAGCCGCGGTTGTCCGCGGCGGTGCGCTCATCGATCGTGCCGCGCAGGACATCGACCGGCGCGGACAGCAGCAGTCGGGCCAGCCGCGGATGCTCTTCCACCCACCGCAGATGGCGGGTGACCAGGCGGGTCACGCCATCACGGGGCCCGGTCGAGGTGTGCAGCTCACCCCACAGCGCGCCCTGATGATCGGCAAGACCCGCACCCACCACGGCCGCGGCCAGGTCCCCCCGGGTGGGGAAGTAGTGAAACAGGCTGCCGTTACTGACACCGGCCCGACGCCGGACCGCCTGCATGGACGTGGCCTCCCAGCCCTGCTCCAGCACGCAGGCCACGGCCGCGTCCACCAGCCGGGCCCGACTGGGCGCTACCCCGACACCTCCCATAACCCCGACACCTCCCATAGAGCACCACTCTAGAGTAACACTCTATACGGACGTCCCGCGATCCTACCGGTACTCTCCGTACGGACGAGCCTCGGTAGGATCGCCGGCCATGGACGCGGGCGTGGGAAACACGTTGATCT
>NZ_CDWWXA010000261.1:0-2756 GCF_977971845.1 Frankia sp. CeCAU1
AGGCGTGCCTTCGAAGCTGAACGGGACGATCTCGCTCAAAGGTCAACTCCAGCGTGGGTGGTGCCACGGTCTGTCAGAGACGCGGTCACAGCTCGATGCCCATGAAGTACGCGACGTGGGCGAGGGCGGTGCGGACACCGAGGTCGGCGCCCGGCATCCCGGATGCGACCGCGACCAGCGCCGCGTACGCGATACCGGCGGCGGTACCGGCCTGCACGGCGCTGCTCTTGCCGGTCAGGGCCTGCCGGGCGTCGGCCCGGTCGGCGTCGGTGGGCCGCAGATTCTCGGGCACCCCGGCGAGGGTGAACAGCTCGGCGGGCGGCACGGGCGTGGCACCCAGCTTGATCAGGTCGGGGTGGCTGGTGAACAGCGACTCGGGGTTCACGCCGCCACCGCCGGGGCCAGCGCGACGGCCGGGGTGAGGGTGACGCGCAGGGTCGGAGCGCACGGCCGCATCGGCACCTCACCGAGGTTGAGGCGGGCGTAGGTGGCGCGGATCTGGTCGAGGTCCGGGGTGGTCTTCGCCGAGGCGACCCGCTCGACCTGCCAGCGGCCGTAGACGCCGTCGGGGAGCCGGTCGAGCAGCCGGCGGGCCTTCCGCTTGCCACGGTCCCCGGAGCGGGCCGCCTCACCCGCGAGGTCGAACGCGACCGCCGCCGCGTCGATCACCTCCAGCGGGGGCAGCTCGTCGACGGCGAACAGCACCGGCGACGCGGCCGGCGTCGGCTGGGCCGCGACCGGGGCGGTGGGGACGACCGGAGCCAGCTCGACAGCCGCCGGGAGCTCGGCCGGGCCGAGGCGGTCCAGCAGGCGGACAGCGGCGGCGCAGAGGGCACGCCGGGCGGCGCCAGCGAAACGCTGCCCGAAGGGGCGGCGAGTGGGAACGTAGAACACGCGGGTCCTTCCTGGTGCTGACAGGTGTGATCCGTAGGCCCCGGCCGGAGGGTGAGAGCTCCGGGCGGGGCCGCTTGCGTTATGGGTGACACGGTACCGGATAGTCCGGTGTCCGTCCATACGGTTGTACGCGTGTCAGGATGGACGGGTACCGGCTACCATCTGCGCATGGCGAATCCCCCAAACCTCGACGCGCTGCGCGCGCTGGCGGAGAAAGTCGAGACGGCAGAACGCACGCTCGACGACGCCCGCCGCGAACGCGACGAGGCGATCCGTGATGTCCGGAAGGCGACCACTCACACCGTCGACGAGATCGCCGAGGCCGCTCGGGTCTCGCCATCGACGGTCAAGACCGTGATCCGCGGCATCCGCTGATCCACGAGACGCCCCACAACTGAAGCGGGCCGACCAGGAGTTCGCACCTCCTGACCGGCCCTTGATCGACAACCCTTGTCTGAGAAGGGCCATCAACCCGTGTCCCATCATGCCCGCGGCAGCCTGCCCGAAGGCGGCCAGGACCCGCATCACGGCAGCCCCTCGCCCCGCTGGCGGGTCGAACGCGCCATCGTCGCCTCGGACCTGTCCGCCACCGCCCGGCTGATACTGCTGACGCTGCTCGTCGTCGTCGACTTCCAGACCCTCACCACGCCGCAGGAGTTCACCCCGTCGCTGTCCGGGCTGGCCCGCATGACCGGCCTCGGCCGGTCCACCGTCGCCCGCGAACTCGAGCGCCTGGAACGCGCCGGATGGGTCATCCGCGACCGTCCGTCCCCGGCCGACGCCCGGTCGAAGAAGCATCGGACCTGCTACCGGGTGGCCGTCCCCGCTGGTCTCCCTGTGGGACCAGTCGACCCGTTCGCTAGTCCCACACCGGGACTCGCTGGTCCCTCAGTGGGACCAGCCGACCCCCCGCCGGGTCCCGGAGCGGGACCAGAGCTAGTCCCAGAGCGGGACGGGGGTAGTCCCGCAGCGGGACACAATCAGCACTTCCCAGAACTTCCAGAACAAGCAGCAGCAGCGGAGCCCGACCACGACGAACCCGAACCGCCCCCGCCCGTCGACGAGCGCCCGGCCGCCGAGCACCCGGCCGACTCCGGCGAGGCGAACCCGTACGCTGATCTCGTCGGCCGCCTAGTCGCTGACGAGCGGCTTCCGGCCAGCTGGCGGCAGGACGTCGCCTCCGCCCTCGCCCGCGGCTGCGCCCCCGGCCAGATCGTCGACGCCTACCGGGCGCCGCTCTCGGGATCGGTCCGCAGCCCGGCCGCAGTGCGCCGCCGCCGCATCCTCGACCTCCAGCCGACCCCGGCCAACCCGAAGCCGGCGGTCAAACCAACGCCGCCGAACCTCCGCACGATGTGCCGGCTCCACACCCAGCCCGCGCCCTGCCCGGTGTGCGCGGACCTCGCCACAGACGCCAACGTGCCCACCGCGGCAACACCGAGCGCGCGCCAGCCGGCCACGGCAGCAGCGCGGACCTGCACCCGTTCAGCGGCCACCGCGGACGCGATTGCCGCGCTCCACGCCCGGCTTCCACGGGGCCGGCGTTGAAAATTCAGGCCCGCGACTCAGACTGCGGCGACCCGGCGGCCAAGTTCCTGCACCAGCGGCTCCGACGGCCATGGGGAGAGCTGACGGTGCAGCGCGCGGGCCCGCTGCTGCACCGGCATGTTCGGCGCCTCCGCCACCGCATCCAGCGCGGCGATGGCGGAGGCCGCCGCCGCATCAGGATGGTCCCCTGCGAGATGACCTCTGGCCACGGCGATGTGCGCCAAGCCAACCCCCTGGTTGTCCTGGCCTATGCGGCGGAACTCTGCGGCGGATCGGGTGCCATGGTGGATTGCTGTCCGACCGGCATCCGGTGT
>NZ_CDWWXA010000262.1:0-2510 GCF_977971845.1 Frankia sp. CeCAU1
CTCCCTGCTGGCCATGCAGCTGATCGCACGGATCAGGAACCTGCTGCGGACGGCGCTGACCATCGGCGAGCTGATGGCCGAGCCGACACCCGCCGGGGTCGCCACGCTGGTGCGGGCCGGCGGCGACCCGGCGGCCGACGAGCCGGTGCTCGCGCCCGTGCGACGGCCCGAGGCGGTGCCGCTGTCGTTCGGCCAGGCCCGGATGTGGTTCCTCAACCGGCTCGAGGACGGCGAGGCGCTCTACAACATCCCGGTGCAGCTGCGGCTGCGCGGCGACCTGGACCGGACCGCGCTGTGGGCCGCGCTCGGCGACGTGGTCACGCGGCACGAGAGCCTGCGGACGGTGTTCCCCGACCCCGACGGCATCCCGCGGCAGCAGATCCTGACCGCTGAGGCCGCACGCCCCACGCCTGTGGTCGTGCCGACCGACGAGGACGAGCTGCCCAGCCTGCTGACGGCCGAGGCCACCCGGGGTTTCGACGTGAGCCGCGACCTGCCGGTACGGGCCACGCTGTTCGCCGTGCCCGACGGCAGCCACGTGCTGTCACTCGTCGTCCATCACATCGCCGCGGACGGCTGGTCGATGGGGGTGTTCGCCCGGGATCTGGCCACGGCCTACGCGGCGCGGCGGAACGGGCAGGCCCCGCCGTGGGCGCCGCTGCCCGTGCAGTACGCCGACTACTCCATCTGGCAGCGCGAGGTCGCGGCCGGCGAGGACCGGTCGGACGCGCACCTGGCGTACTGGCGGCAGGCGCTGGCCGACCTGCCCGCCGAGCTGAACCTGCCGGTGGACCGGCCACGCCCCGCCCTGCCCGGCTTCCAGGCCGGATCCGTGCCCATCCGGCTCGGCGCGCGGACACACGCCCGCCTGGCCGACGTGGCCAGGGGCCAGGCGGCGACGCTGTTCATGGCGGTGCAGGCGGCCGTGGCGCTGTTGCTGTCCAAGCTGGGCGCGGGCAGCGACATCCCGCTGGGCACGGCGGTGGCCGGCCAGGGGAACGCCGCGCTGGACGACCTGATCGGTTTCTTCATCAACACCCTCGTCCTGCGCACCGATGTCGGCGGTGACCCGACCTTCGCCGAACTCGTCGGCCGGGTCCGCGAGGGCGACCTGGCCGCCTTCGCCCACCAGGACGTGCCCTTCGAGCGGCTGGTCGAGGAATTTCACCCGGCCCGATCCCTGGCCCGCCACCCGCTGTTCCAGGTGATGCTCGGCTTCCGGAGCACCCCGCAGCGGGAGTGGCACCTGGCCGGCCTCGACACCCAGGTGATGCCGTCGCAGGCCGCCACCGCCAAGTTCGACCTGTCCTTCGACCTCGCCGAGTACCGCGACGAGGCGGGCGCGGCGGCGGGCATCGACGGGGAACTGCACTACTCGGCCGACCTGTTCGACCGGCGGACGGCCGAGGACCTCGTCGTACGGCTGGTCCGGGTGGTTGAGGCGGTCGCGGACGACCCGCACCTGCGGGTCAGCCAGGTCGACGTGCTGGACGACGCGGAGCGGGCCAGGATCGTCGGCGAGTGGAACGACACCGGCGTACCCCTCGGCCACACCAGGCTCACCGCGGCGTTCGACGCCCAGGTGGCCGCCCGCCCGGACGCGGTGGCGGTGGCGGCAGGAGATGTGCGGCTGTCGTACGCGCGGCTGGCGCAGGCCGCGGACCGGGTCGCGCACAGGTTGGCGGTGGCGGGCGTACAGCCGGGTGACCTGGTCGGCGTGGCGCTGGAGCGCTCGGCCGAGCTGGTGGCGGTGCTCATCGGGGTGCTCAGGGCGGGCGCGGCCTACGTGCCGGTCGACCTGGAGTGGCCTTCGGCCCGGGTGGCGCAGGTGCTGGCCGGGACCGGTGTGGTGGTGGCCTCGGCGGGGTTCGCCGCGCCGCCGGGCGTGGGCGTGGTGCCGGTGGGTGACTGGGTGCTGTCCGGGCCGCCACTGACGCCGCCGTTGACGCCGCCGTACGTTGTGGCAGGCCCCGGCGACCTGGCGTACGTGATGTATACCTCGGGATCGACGGGCGTGCCGAAGGGCGTGGCGGTGACGCACGCCGGGGTCGTCTCCCTGGCCGCCGACCGGCACTGGTCCGGCGGGGCTGATCAGCGCGTGCTGTTCCACGCCCCGCACGCCTTCGACGCCTCGACATGGGAGCTGTGGGTGCCGCTGCTGGCGGGCGGCCAGGTCGTGATCGCCCCGCCGGGACCGCTGGATGCCGCCGGGCTGGCCGAGTTGATTTCCGGTGCCGGGCTGACGGCCGTGCACGTGACCGCCGGTCTGCTCGCGGCGCTGGCCGAGGAGGACCCCGGCTGTTTCGCCGGGCTGCCCGAGCTGCTGACCGGCGGGGACGTGGTCAGCGCCACCGCCGTCGCTCGCGTCGCGGCCGCGTGCCCGGACACCGTCGTGCGGCACCTGTACGGCCCGACCGAGATCACCATGTGCGCGACCGTGTTCGACATCCGGCCGGGCGAGGAGGTCCCCGGGCCGCTGCCGATCGGTCATCCGCTGGACAACACCCGGA
>NZ_CDWWXA010000263.1:0-2505 GCF_977971845.1 Frankia sp. CeCAU1
CTGGCGGTGGTGCTGTCGCTGTGCGCGGCGGCGGTGCTGTGCGGGGAGAGCGGCCTGGCCGGGGTCGCGGCCTGGGCCGCCGCCGCGCCTCAGCGGGTGCTGGCCGCGGCGGGGGCGCGCCGCGGTCCGCGGACCGGGCGGCACGCGGCGCCGTCGGCGCGTCGCTGGCCGGCCGCGCCCGTACCGCGGACAGCCCCGGCGACACGACGGGTGAGGGCTGTCGGAGGCCGGGGATCGCGGTCGACGGGAAGACGCTGCGCGGCGCCACCGGCCCGGACGGGAAGGCCCCGCACCTGCTCGCCGCGGTCACCCACGCCACCGGCGCGGTGCTGGCCGAGCACCAGATCGGCGCGAAGACCAACGAGGTTCCCGCGTTCGTCCCGCTGCTGCGCGAGCTGCACACCTACCACCCGCCGACCGGCCACGTGATCACCGCTGATGCCGCCCACACCAACCGCGCCCACGCCGAGGCGATCGTCACCGAGCTCGGCGCGCACTTCGTGTTCACCGTCAAGAACAACACCCCCGCCCTGGCCGTCGACTGCCACCAGGTGACCGACTGGACGAAGGCCCCGATCGGCCACACCACCGAGGGAAAGGCCCACGGCCGGCTCGAGAAGCGCACCATCCAGCTCGCCGAGGCCAGCGAGGCGATCCGCGCCCGCCACCCGCACGCCCGCACCGTCGCCCGGATCCGCCGCCGGACCACCCGCACCGTCACCCGCGGCACCCCCCGGCGCCGCGTCACCCGCAGGACCACCACCACAACCACCGTCCACGTCATCACCAGCCTCGCCCCCGGCGAGGTCACCGCCGCCGAACTCGCCACCTACGTCCGGGACCACTGGACTGTGGAGAACCGCGTCCACCGGGTCCGCGATGTGACGTTCCGTGAGGACGCCTCCCGCGTCCGGACCGGCCCCCCGCCCCGCGTACTGGCCACGTTCCGTAACATTGCCATCGGCCTGCTCCGCCAGGCCGGACACCCCCGGATCAGCCCCACCCCGCGCCGCCTCCGCCACGACCCAGCCCTGCTCACAGCCATCCTCGGCCTCGAAAACCCGGCCTGACCAGCATCAACGACTTTGCGGCACGCCCTGCGTGGTGAGGTGGGCGACGGTTGCCACGCCGAGCTTCCACTGCAAGGCGCGCGCATTCTCCCAACACGCTGGTTTCTTGGCCCATTCGCTGATGTTGCCAGGTGCACGGTCGAAGAACGACCGGAGCAGTCGGGCCAGCGCCGGAATCTCGCTGCACAGCTCCTCCGACACCTGTTGTGTACGCCAGATGACGTCGAGGTCGAGGCGCCGACTGGTGCGGTTACTGATCAGCGCCACGGCGTAGGCTACGACCTGCGCCTTATAGCCCTCCAGGCCGCTCTCCCGGAACGTCCTGGCGACGATCCTGTCAGTCTGCCGGAACAGGATCGCCTTCGCGACAAGGTGTTCGAAGTCGCGTCGCGTGGGTTTCTGGTCCTGCTCCGGACGTTGCGCGAGCCGCAGTGCGAACTCGGCGAAGCACTTCTGACCACCGAGGCTGACGGCGTGCGGAGTCTCGTCCCAAGCGAGTTCGAACTTCGCCAGGTCGGTCTTGACGAACTTCTGCGCGGGTGGATGGATCTCTCTGAACGTCTTCTGCCTGGTCGGCGTTCCCATTCTGGCGACCTCGTCCTGGTACTGGCCGCGGGCGCGTTCGTAGAACCATCGGGTCTGCTTCTGGCTGCCGCTGGGGGCCGGCGCCCATACCGAGCGGGAGAGACGTTCGATGTCGACGTGGAATGGGTGGTTGGTACTGAAGTCCGCTTCTTGGATCTTGTTCTGCCTGTTGGCGTAGCGGGAGATCAGTGGAACGATCTCGGCGAGCTGGTCCGGCGGTACGACGGTGAGCTTCATCTGGACGTGTATCCCGTCCAGCGTCGCCTTGTGTCTGACTGCCGCATGGTAGAGCGACGCGGTGGTCTGGCCGCCGTTGACGATCTGCAGGTCCTTCAGGCTGGCAATGGCGCTGCCACCCTCGCGTGTCTTGATCACGTTGACGGCGGATGCAGTCGCGGAGATGCCGTTGTTGTAGGCGAGGAACCGGCGCGGCTCTTTGAGAATGGTGTCCCGGATGCCCTGGTTCACCTGGCCCCTTGCCTGCAGGAACGACCGTACGTTGAGTTCGAGCAGGCGGGCGGAGTACGTCGCGTAGATCTCCTTCAGCACGGCACCGGGCACGATGGCCAGCATCGTGTGGCATCCCTGCTCGTCAGGGTCGGTGGGAAGACACGGGATCGGCGCACCGAACCGGTTGAGGAAATCAATGTGGATGGGTTCCTGCTGCCGACCCGAGGTCACCAGTCGGTGCAACCGCACCACGTCCCAGATCTGGACCGACGTCGGCACATCACCGAACTCCGGCGTCGCCACGTCCTTCCTGGTGGCGACCGCACCATCCGTGAACACCCAGAACCGGACACGAGTGAGCCTTTCCGCGCAACGATCCGTGACGCCGAGTGATCCCCAG